>JAEWAD010000448.1 GCA_023391905.1 Pseudomonadota bacterium
TTTCGTTTGTGCTGGAGCGCCGCGCCGGTCAGACGCCGTCGGCGAGGGTGACCGTGGTGCCGGTCGCGGCGGCCTTCTCGATCGCGGCCAGCACGCGCGTCACCTGTAGGCCGTCGCGCGCATTGGCGATCACAGGCGCATCGGTGGCGACGGCATCGATGAAGCGGGCGATCGCTTCCATGACGAAGCCACCGATGCGGCCACCAGCCGCCGGAGTGACGCCGAACAGATCGGCGGTCCGGAGGCCGGGTCCCGTGAATTTCCGGAAGGGTCCCGCCTGGGTCGGCTCTGCCTGGAGCAGGCCCTTCTCGCCGACGATCTCGATCCGGAAATCGACGATGTTCGGCATGTCGTTCGGCAGCACCCAGCTGTTCTCCAGCGAGATGACGGCGCCGTTCTCGAATTCCAGAAGCGCGACATGCACGTCGGCCGTGTCGACGCCCTGCCCGGCCAGGAAGCCGCGCCGGACCATCGCCTGGACGCGCTTCACCTCGGAGCCCATGACGAAGCGCAGCGCATCGACCGAATGGCTGCCAAGGAACCAGAGGGCGGAGGACTTGCTCGCCCAGGAGAGCAGCTCGAACGGCACGAACAGCGTGTTGGAGAGGCGGGCGGCGCCATGCAGCGGCGAGCCGATGTCGCCCGCCGCGATCGTGTCGCGCAGCGCGACGATCGCCGGGCTGACGCGATTGTGGAAGTCGACCATGACCTTGCGGCCGCTGCGGTCGGCGGCGTCGGCGATCGCCTCGGCCTCGGCCAGCGTCGTCGCCAGCGGCTTCTCGCTCATCACATGCTTGCCGGCCTTAATCGCCGCCAGCACGATGTCGCCATGGGCGAAATCGGGCGTCGCGACCGTCACGGCGTCGATGTCGGGATCGGCGATCAGCTCGCGATAGTCCGTATAGGCCTTTGCCGCGCCGAACTGCTTCTGCATCTCGGCGACGCGCTCGGGGTTCAGGTCGCAGACCGCGACGAGCTCGGCGCCGGCGATCGAGCTCAGCGTCTTGCAATGGAACGAGCCCCAGAGGCCCGCCCCCACCACGCCGAAGCGAATTCTACGCGATGACGTCATTTCCGTATCATCCTTTCACGGAACCAAAAGTCAGGCCTCGGACGACGTAGCGGTCGAGCACGAGGAAGATCAGCATGGGCGGGATCATGGCGGCGACGGCGGCCGAGGCGATGAAGCCCCAGGTGACGCCGGCGGTGCCGAAATATTGCAGCGTGCCGATCGGCAGCGTCGTCGTGCTGCGGTTGGCGAGCACCAGCGGGAACGCCGCGTTGTTCCACGAGAACACGAAGGCGAACATCGAGGTGACGATGAGGCCGGGCATCACCATCGGCAGGATGAACTTCAGGAGGATGGTCGTCGTGCCGGCGCCGTCGATGCGGGCCGCCTCCTCGATCTCGATCGGCACCTCGTCGATGAAGGAGCGCATCAGCCAGACCGAGAACGGGATGGTCAGGGTCTGCGAGATCAGGATCATCGAGAAATAGGTGCCCTTCACCCCCGCCATGCTGGCGAGGATCGAATAGGGGATCAGGAAGGCGACGGGCGGCGCCATCAGCAGGCCGAGATACCAGAGCATGATGTGCTTGCGGCCGCGGATCTTGTAGCGCGACAGCGCGTAGGCGGCCGGGAACGAGAACGGCAGGTTGAGAGCGACTGCTCCGATCGCGACGATCAGGCTGTTGCCGAGCTGCGGCGCGTTGTTGCCGGGATCGAAGAAGGTGTAGCGGATCGATTCCCAGTTCGGCGTGAACGACAGAACCGGCGGCATCGAGAAATAGGTCTCGGCCGGGCGGATCGCGAGCAGCACGAACCACAGGATCGGGCCGATGAAGACGAGCAGCAGCAACACCATCGCTGCGAGGCCGAGCAGGCGGCCGGTCGTGCTTTCCTGACCGTCCATGTCAGTCCCAATCCTTGAAGGCGAAGAAGACGAACAGACCGATCATCGCGTTGACGATGATCACCATCATCCAGGTCATGGCGCTGGAGAGGCCGATGTTGAAATCGACCATGCCGGCTTGATAGAGGCTGTAGCCGAGCGTCCGGCTGGCGGTTCCCGGCCCGCCCTTGGTCAGCACCACCACAAGGTCGAACGTGTTGAAGATCTGCATGAAGCGCAGCATCACGATGATCAGCGCGGTCTTGCGGATCAGCGGCAGCTTGACGTGCAGCAACTGCTTCCAGGGCGAGACGCCGTCGACGCGCGCCGCCTCGACGATCTCGCCGGGCACGGCGAGCAGCGCCGCATAGAGCACGATGGCGAAGAACGGCGTCCACTGCCAGATGTCGGCGAAGAGCACGGCCCAGAGCGCCGTCGAGGGCGAGCCGAGCAGGCCGGCCGCCGGCAGCGGGATGCCGGCCGACGTCAGCAGCCAGGGGATCAGCCCGCCATTCGGATCGTACATGTAGCGGAACAGGAACCCGACGACGATCGGCGCGATCGTGGTCGGCATGATCAGCAGCACGCGGGTGAGCTTGATGCCCGGCAGCCGGCGCAGCAGCAAGAGCGCGATCGCGAGGCCGAGGCAGAATTCCACCGCCGTCCCGACCAGCGTCATCTGCAGCGTGGTCCAGAGCGAGCCCAGGAACATGCCGTTCGACAACGCCATCTTGTAGTTGTCGAAGCCGATGAAGCCCATCGGCGCGGGCCCCATCTGCAGGTTCCAGAAATAGAAGCTGTTCTTCAGCGCAAAGAGCAGGGGGAAGGCGATCAGCGCGAGAAGCAGCAGGATCGACGGGCTGATCAGCAGCCACGGGGTATAGTCGGGCAATCGCCGTCGCGCCTTGGGCGGCGCGGCGAGGGTAACAGCGGACATGGACGCTCCATTCGAAAAGAGGACGGAGGAGGCCGGGAGGATCGCCTCCTCCGCCCTTAGTCGAACCGGGGTCCCTCTCGCGGAACCCCGGCCTTCCGACGTCAGGCCAGGGACTTCACCAGGCTCTTGGTCGCAGCCAGCGTGTCATCGAAGGAGGGCTGCTGGTACGGGATCAGGAAGTTGCCCTTGAGGATGGTCTCGAAGAAGGTCGAGGTCTCGGACAGGCAGGCTTCCGGCGTCAGCTGGCCGGTCAGCACCTTGTTCAGGTTGAGGCCGTAGATGCCCTCGAGCGTCGTGTAGACGGGGCAAGGCGGACGGACGATCTTGCCGTTGCCGCGCTCGAGATCGCCGAGCTGGGCGGTCAGGTGCGGGTAGATCTTCAGGAGCTCCGCATCCGAATAGAGGGACTTGCGGGCGAAGTCGGAGAACTGGTGGCCATACTTGTCGTAGAGGCCCATCGCCTTCTGCGTCTTGGCAGAAGTCGCCCATTTCACGAACTGCCAGGCCGCATCGCGATTGGCGGTGTTCGCCGTGATGCCGAGGCTGTGGCCGCCGAGCGAGACCACCTGCTCGGTGTTCGGACCCTTGGGCAGGCGGGCCATGCCGAGCTTGTCGGCGACGACCGAATCCTTGCCGCTCATGTAGCCGTCCTTCTTGCAAAGGTAGGCATAGGGCGTCCACCAGTAGAACATGCCGACATCGCCCTTGGCGAAGCGCATGCCGGCGTCGAACCAGTTGTAGCCGACCGATTCAGCCGGGGCGTTCTTGTAGAGCTCGGCGAAGATCTTGAGCGCCGCGAGATTTTCGGGGCTGTTGATGGTCGGCTGGAAGTCCCAGGGCGTACCGGCCGGGAAATCCTTGAACCAGCGCGTGCCCATGCTGGCGGCGAGCTGGGTGTACATGTGCACGACCGGCGCCGGCTGCTGGCCGGCGAGCACGGTGCCGCTCATCTTCTTGCCGTCGAAATCCTGGCCGTTCATCTTCTGGATCGCGGCGAGATACTGCTCCCACGTCCAGCTGCCGTCCTCCGGCACGGCGACGCCGGCCTTCTCGGCGAAATCCTTGCGATAGAGCACCATCTGGCCATAGGCCGCGACCGGCAGCGTACCGACCTCGCCACGCCAGGTATTCATCGAATAGAGAACTTCCGGAATGAAGTCCTCGATGTTGACGTCGCTGTCGGCCTTGATCATCTCGTTGAGTGGGGCGATCCACTTGCTCTCGAGATACTGGCCGAGCCACATCTGGTCGACGGAAATGACGTCGGCGTCGGGCTCGTTGCTGACGAAGGACGAGGTCAGGCGGGCCTGCAGGGCCTCGAGCGAGATCGCCTCGATCTGGACCTTGATGCCCGTCTCCTGCTCGAACTGATCCTTCAGCCCCTCGATCGCGTAGTAGAACGGATCGCCGGCGAGCAGCACGCGCAGTGTCGTGTCGGCCGCCATCGCCCGGCGCGGCCGCAGGGCGCCGCCGATCGCAGCTGTTCCTGCGAGCGCCACGCCGCTCTTCAGAAGATTTCGACGCGAAATATTGAAATCGTTCATGTCCCCACTCTCCTTCCTGGAAGTTTATTGGCGGCGGATCCGTGCCCGACGCCTTTTCTTCATGACCAACATTAAGCGCCGCGCGATTTGCAGCTCCGGTTCCCGACGAAGGCTGCCACGACGCTTGGATCATCTTGTTAGTTTGAGGCTCGCACAAACATTTTATCTCGTCAACGCCCCGAGCCTGGGCTAAGAATTATTTCGGAAGTCGATGACCCGCAGGCGAAGAAGCGCGGATTCCTGCTAAGAGCTGGCCCACGTTTCCCTGCAAGCCGCATGACGAGGACCGATGGAGCGCGAACATCCGGCGCAGCTCTGGCCGACCGAGGAAGAGGACGCGCCCGGCGACAGCAAGCCGGCGCGGCTAGGGCGGTCGCTGCTCTCGTCCTCGATGGTCGGATCGGCCAATCGCGGCCGCGTGCTGCAGGCGCTGTTCGACCTGGGCCCGACCAGCCGGGCCGAGCTCGCGCGCCTGGCAGGCGTCAACCGCACCACCATTTCCGGCATCGTCCAGCCGCTGCTCGACCAGCAGGTGCTC
>JAEWAD010000467.1 GCA_023391905.1 Pseudomonadota bacterium
GGCCTGGCGCGGCCAGGTCGAGCCCGGCGATCGCCGCCTTGACCGCTCCCGCCAGGCCGGGCTGCACCGACAGAGAGCGGAGCCCGGCCGCCAGCAGCGCCGGCACCATGGCCGGATCGCCGCCAGCGTCGCCGCACAGGCTGACCTCGCGCCCGACCTGCCGGCCGTGGGCCGTCACGCGGGCAATCAAGGCCAGCACCGAGGGATCCGCCGCCGAACCGAGCTGCGCCGAGGCGGCCTCCTCGCGGCTGATGGCGCAGGTGTACTGCACCAGATCGTTCGATCCGATCGAATAGAAATCGGCGTCGAACCGCTCCGGCGTGATGGCGACAGCGGGAACCTCGACCATGATGCCGAGCGCGGGACGCCCATGCGCGACGCCGGATGCGGCCAGGGCCGCAATCTCGGCCTCGAGCAGCGCCCGCGCATCGGCGACCTCGCCAGGCAGCGTCACCATCGGCAGCATCACCTTGAGAGGCCCGGTCGCCGCGGCGCGTGCCAGGGCGCGAAGCTGCACGCGGAACACGTCGGGGTGGCGCAGGGACAGGCGGACCCCGCGCATACCGAGGAACGGGTTGGCCTCATGCGCCGGTGTGTAGCCCGCGATGGGCTTGTCGCCGCCGGCATCCAGCGTGCGGACCGTGACCGGCCGCCCGCCTGCCCAGGCGAGAATGCGCGAATAGGCGGCGAGCTGCCCTTCCTCATCCATCAGCCGCTCGGGGCGATCGAGGAAGAGCTCGGTCCGCACCAGCCCGATGCCGTCGAAATGCGCCGGGTCCAGCCCGTCGAGCTCGGCCGGGTCGGCGATCGTCGCCTGCACGGCCACGCGAACGCCATCGCGGCTGAGCGCCGGCCGCGCGGCAAAGACGGCTGCCTCGGCTCGTCCGGCGGTCTCGGATGCAAGGCGCGCCTTTGCCGCCGCGAGCCGGCTTTCGTCCGGCTCGGCCACCAGCGTTCCCGCCGCGCCATCGAGAAGCGCGTCGCCACGCAGCGTCAGAGCCTCGTCGCCGAGACCGACGACCATCGGAACCCCGCGCCCGCGCGCCAGCATGGCGACGTGACTGGGCGGGCTGCCCTGGGCCAGGGCAATGCCCGCTCCTTTGCCCCAGAGGGCGGACAGGAATTCGGACGGGCGCAGCTCGGCGGCCAGGAGAATGGCCTGATCCGGCACGTCGAGGGTCCCGCCTGCATCGCCGGCGAGAACCGCCAAAACCCGATCGCGGATATCCTGGAAATCGACGGCCCGCGCGCGAAAATACTCGTCCTCCGACGCCTGATAGGCGGCGATCTCGGAGTCCATCGCGGCGGCCCAGGCCTCGTCGGCGGGCTGACCCGCGGCAATCGCCTCGAAAGCCGGGCGAGCCAGCTCGTCATCCTCGAGGAAGGCGATCTGCATGCCCACGACCTCGGCCTCGTCGCCGTCGAGCCGATCCAGCAACGCGGCAAGCGCCTGGCCCGCGGAGGTGATGGCGTGGCGCAGCCGCGCCTCGTCATCGCCGAGGGACGCGGGTCCGGCCGTCTGCGCTGCGGCCTCGGGCTCGGGACGCCAGAGACGGCCCGAGACCAACCCCGGCGACGCGGCGACCCCGACGAGCAGATGCTCAGCCATGGCTGCCGCCATCCGTCGCCGCGGCGGGCTCATCGAAATTGCGGGCGACCAGCGACATCACCTGCTCGAGGGCCTGCTCGGCCCCCTCGCCGGAGGCCCGCATCCAAAGCCGCGTGCCCTGCGGCGCGCGGAATCGCATGAGCTTCACCGGACTTTTGGCGTCTACCCACGGGCCGGCTTCATCGGTCGCAACCTCGATTGCTGCGGAGAAGGACTTGGCCAATTGCGTCAGCTTGACCGAAGGGCGGGCGTGCATTCCCGCCTCGTTGGTGAGGATTGCCGAAGCGACGACATGTTCCTGCGACATCGCTACCCCCTACGCCGACAGCTCGTCGGCGACCGCGCGGACCGTCTCCAGCGGCGATCCGCCGGAGGCCTCGGCCGCGGCGATGACCGCGCCCTCGACAATGGGCGCATTGCAGATGACCGCACGATCCCGGCGTTCGGGGGGCAGCATCTCGACCGCCATCTCGCTGTTGGTCTCGGCCCCGCCGAGATCGACAAGGATGGCGACGCCCGCATCACTCCAGGCGGCGTCGATCGCCTCGAGGATGCGCGGCACGCTGGTGCCCAGTCCACCAGCCTCGTCGCCGCCGGTATAGGCCAGCGGCACGCTGTCACCCACCATCTGCCGCACCATGTCGGCGGCGCCCTCGGCCACCTTGGACGAATGCGAGACGATCACGATTCCGACGTTCATCCCGATTTCCCTTCCAGAACGGCACAGACGGCGCCGATGATCAATGATGCCGAGCGCGCGCCGGGGTCCATGTGCCCGACCGAGCGCGGGCCCAGGAACGCTGCCCTGCCGCGCAGGGCCTGCATCGGCACGGTGGCCTCGACGGCCTCGGCGGCGATGCGCGCGATGCCAGCCGGTGTTTCATTCTCCGCCAGCGCCTTGGATACCGGCGCCAGCACATCCAGCAGCGTCTTCTGCCCCGGCTCCGACTTGCCACGCGCGCCGACTGCGGCCATGGCACGGGCGAATCCGGCCGCGAAGGCCGCCCGGTCGGGGCTTTCGTCGAGCGCCTTGCCCAGCTCCATGAAGAAGGTGCCGTAGAGCGGGCCGGAAGCGCCGCCCATCGACATCACCAGCGTCTGGCCAAGGCCGCGCAGGCCCGCCGGCAGCGGTTGTTCGGCAAGCTTGTCCGCATTGGCCAGCACCGCGTCGAAGCCACGCTTCATGCCTGTGCCGTGGTCGCCGTCGCCGATGGCCTGGTCGAGCGCCGTCAGCTCCTGCCAATGCGCTTCGACCGTGGCGGCCATCGCCTCGATCAGCTGCCGGCGCAAGGCCTGGTCGATCTGCATGCCCTTATCCTCCAAGATAGGCGCGTCGGACGTCGTCATTGTCCCGGAGCTCGGCGGCAGAGCCGGTCACGGAGACGTGGCCCTGCTTCAGCACATAGCCCCGATCGGCGATCGACAGCGCCATGTTGGCGTTCTGCTCGACCATCAGGATGGTCATGCCGCGCGCCTTCCATTGCGCCAGGATCTCGTAGACCTGGTCGACGAACAGCGGCGACAGTCCCATCGACGGCTCGTCGATGCAGAGCAGCTTCGGCCTGCGCATCCACGCGCGCGCCATGGCCAGCATCTGCTGCTCGCCACCGGACATCGTGCCGGAAACCTGATTCCGTCGCTCTGCAAGGCGCGGGAACATCGCCAGCGCCTCTTCGATCTGGGCGTCGAGCTCGGCCTTGGACTCGCCACGGCGCACGTAGGCACCGAGCTTCAGATTGTCGAGGACCGACATCTCGGAGAACATCCGCCGCCCCTCGGGGATCGAACCGAGCCCCCGCTGGATCATCTGGTAGGCGGGCGTGCCGTTCACGCGCTGGCCGTCGAACATGACGTCGCCGCGCGCCGCCTTGACCAGGCCCAGCACGGTCTTCACCGTGGTCGACTTGCCGGAGGCGTTGCCGCCGAGAACGACGACGGTCTCTCCCGGCATAACCGTCACATTGACGCCGAACAGCGCCTGCACCGGCCCGTAGAACACGTCGATATCGGTCAGTGCGACCAGCGGCTTGGTGTTCGTTGCCTCAACCATCGGCGTTCACCTTTCCAAAGGCGGCAGCCGAGCGCCGCGTGCCCAGATAGGCCTCGATCACGCGCGGATCCTCGAGCGCGCCGGCCGGGGTGTCGTCGACGATCACCGTGCCCTGCGCCATGACGATGCAGCGCTCCGCCAGCTGGCGCACGACCTGCAGCTTGTGCTCAACCATGACGATCGTCATGCCGGGCCGGATCCGCCGCAGTTCCGCGATGATATCGGTCAGCTCGTCGGTCTCGCTGGGGTTCATGCCCGCGGCGGGCTCGTCCAGGAGCAGGATATCGGGGTCCTGAACCAGAGCCCGCGCGATCTCGAGCCGGCGCCGGTTGGCGTAGGACAACGAGAAGGCCTGGTCGTTCTGGCGCGGCCACAGCCGGTCGCCGAACATCTTCATCACCTCTTCGGCCCGCGCTTCGGCGGCCGCGACCCGGGCGCGATATCCGGGCAGCCGCAGCAGCGCCGCGATCAGCTCGGTCACCGGGCCATAGCGGCGCGGCGTGCGCCCGCCGCCGATCACGCCAACCTGGGTTCCGACCATGATGCTGTCGCGGATGGTCAGCATCGGGAACACGCGGCTCGTCTGGAACGTGCGTGAGATTCCGAGCGCGTTGATCGCCTCGGGATGCAGCCGGTCGATGCGCCGGCTGCCCAGGCGGATTTCGCCTTCCTGGGGGCGGATGACGCCGCTGATCATCTGCAGCAAGGTGGACTTGCCGGCGCCGTTCGGCCCCACCACCGCCAGGAACTCGCCCTGGGGAACGGTGAAGTCGAGCGCATTGGCCGCCACGACACCGCCGAACCGGCGCGTGACCTTGTCGATGATCAGAGCCTCCGGTCGGGCTCTGGTGATGCTCGTGCTCATCGGGTCCCTGCCAATCCCTGCGGACGGAAGCGCAGCAGAAGAAGGAGAATGGCGCCATAGGCGACCATGCGGTATTCGGCGAACTCGCGCAGCACCTCCGGCAGCATGGCCAGCAGGACGCCGCCGATCAGCGCGCCGGTGATGTTGCCGAGCCCGCCCAGCACGATCATCGAGATCAGCACGATCGACGTGTCGATCATGAAGCTCTCCGGGCTGACGAAGTTCTGCAGGAACGCGAACTGCGCGCCCGCCAGTCCGGCCAGGAAGCCCGACACCAGGAACACCAGCACCAGATAGCGCGACACCGGGACACCCGAAGCATGCGCGGCGAGCCGGTCCTCGCGGATGGCGCGCCAGGTGCGGCCGATCGGCGAGTTGAGCATCGCGAAGGCGATGATCACGGCGATGGCGAGGACCACCAGGGCCTGCCAGTACTGCGCCGTCAGGCTCTTCATGTCGATCCCCAGCAGCAGCGAGGGCCGCTGCACGCCAGGAATGCCCATCGGCCCGCGCGTGACGTCCACCCAGTTCAGGCAGACCAGGTAGACGATCTGGCCGATGGCCAGCGTCGCCAGGCCCACCGTGTGGCCGGACAGGCGGATCGTCGGCCAGTACAGCACCGCGGCGAAGACCGCAGCCGAGATACCAGCCAGAAGGAACGCCGCCTCGGCCGGGATGCCCCAGTTGCGGCCCGCCAGCGCGGCGGCATAGGCGCCGACGCCGAAGAAGGCGGCATGGCCGATCGAGATCACGCCAGCCGAACCGGTCAGCAGGGTGAGCGACACTGCGAGCACGGCGTAGATCGCCGCCTGGGTGCCGACCTGCAGCAGGTAGTTGGAGCCACTCAGCATCGGCAGCAGGGCGAACAGCGCGATGACCGCGAGCAGGACCAGCAGGGGCGCCTCGAGGACACGCTGCTTGGTGCGACCGGTCGCGCCGGCCATCGAGGCCACGACGGAGGTCGTCGGGATGCCGCCCGTGGCGCCCGAAGCACCACCCAGCGCGTCGAGCGACTTGTTGCCGAAGAGGCCGTGCGGCCGCACGATCAGCACCGCGAGCAGCACGCTGAAGGCGATGACGTCGCGCCAACCCTCGCCGACATAGCCGGAGGCGAGGCTTTCGAAGATGCCGAGCAGGATGCCGCCGACGATGGCGCCGGGGATCGACGACAGGCCGCCGAGCAGCGCCGCGGCGAAGCCCTTGAGCCCGTAGGGGATGCCCATCTGCGGGAAGACGGACATGTAGTACATGCCGATCAGGACACCCGCCAGCGCGCCGAGCGCACCGGCGAGGCCGAACGAGAACTGGCGCATCAGCGGCACGTTGATGCCCATCTGCGTCGCCGCCTCGGGATCCTGGGCGGTGGCGCGGAGGGCCTTGCCCATCCAGGTGCGCGACAGGAACAGCATCAGTCCGGCCATGACGCCGAGCGACACGGCGATGATCAGGAAATCGACGCCGGTGAGGTAGGCCGAGCCGACGAACACCACGTATTTCGACAGCGGCGACGGGAAGGCCTGGATCTCCGCCGACCAGATCATCTCGGCCGCCGCGTCGAAGATGATGGCGATGGCCAGCGTCGACAGCAGAGGCGCGATATAGGGCGCGTTCTGCAGCGGCCGCAGCGCCAGCCGCTCGATCAGCATGCCCGTGATCGTGGTGATCACGATCGCGATCGGGATCGCCACCGCGATGGGCGCGCCGAGCCTGACCATGGTGAAGGTCAGGAACGCGCCCAGCATCAGCAGCGCGCCCTGCGCGAAGTTGATGATGTTCGCCACCCCGAACACCAGGCTAAAGCCAAGCGCGATGAGGGCATACACGAAGCCGATCACGACCCCGTTGAGGATCTGACTCAGGAAGAGTTCCAGCATTTTCGGGAAAGCCTTGAAAGATCGCCGCCCGGCTTCCGAGGGCCCCCGCGTGGGGCCCTCGGCGCAATCAGGGCCGGGAAAGGATCACTTCAGCAGCGTGTAGGCGCCGTCGGTGATCTTGAGGATCGTCAGATCCTTGGCGGGCGTGCCGTCGACGAACTTGGTCACGCCGGTCACGCCGTCATAGGGCGGCAGGTCGGCGATGGCATCGCGCAGGGCATCACGGGTGATCGGCTTGCCGGCGTCGGCCAGAGCCTTGGCTCCAGCGGTCGCGATGGCGATCGCGTCATAGGCGTAGGCGGCCCAGAGGTCGGGCTCGCGGCCATACTTGGCCTTGTAGGCATCGACGAAGGCAACC
The DNA here is from genome assembly GCA_023391905.1 of Pseudomonadota bacterium. Classification (GTDB taxonomy): domain Bacteria; phylum Pseudomonadota; class Alphaproteobacteria; order Rhizobiales; family Kaistiaceae; genus Kaistia. Next base: position 6,757 of record JAEWAD010000467.1, read on the forward strand.
TTCGTCGGATCGCCCGGGAAGAAGTAGGTGGTGGTGATGACGCCGTTCGCGGCATCGCCAGCCAGCGTGATCAGCTCGGGATTGTAGAGCGTCTCGGGGCCGACAACGGTCTGCTCGAGACCCGCCTGGCGCAGCTGCTGCAGGAAGATCGCCGACGGGCCGTAATGGCTGGCAAGCAGGATGCTGTCGACATTGGCCTGGCGGAGCTTCGTCACCAGCGGGCGGAAATCGCGGGCGTCGGGAAGCATGGCCTCGAACACCGGAACTTCCGCGCCGTCCTTCTCCAGCGCCGCCTTGGTGGCGTTGCCGACGAAGATGCCCCAGTCATCCTGGAAATAGATCACGGCGACCCGCTTGTGCGGGGCGTTCTCTTCCAGCGCCGAGACATACTTCAGGGACATCGTGTCCTGGGTATTCGGAATGCGGAACTGATACTTCGAGATCTTGGTGTAGTCGGGATGCGAGGACGAAGGGCTGACCTGCGGCACGCCGGCGGCGGCGAAGATTTCGCCCGCGGCGATCGAGTTACCGCTCGTGAACGAACCGATGGCCGCGACGACGTCCTTGTTCTCCGAGAGCTTCTGCGCGATCGCGGTCGCCTGCATCGGCTCGCCGCGATCATCCTCGGTCAGCACCACCAGCGGCTTGCCGCCGATGCCGCCGCCCGCATTGGTCTGCTCGACGAACAGGTTGACGGCTTCCTTGAAGCGCTCGCCATTGGCGCCGAAACGGCCGGTCAGCGGCGCGAAGAAGCCGAAGGTCACGGAGTCCTGCGACTGGGCAACCGCCGGGGAAGCAAGGCCCTGCAGCATTCCGGCGGCGACGAGGGCAAGGCCGGCACGACCCAGCCAGTTCAAACGACGATTCATGATGGTTCCCGATTTTCTGGTTGGTTTTATACGAAAACCCGCGCGTCCTTTTCGGAAGCGCGGGGATCAGGTCAAGCCAGTCGCAGGGTCAGCGGAACGCCTGGGCTGGTCCAGGTCTTGACTGCGGCCAGCTCCATCTCGGTGTTGCCCTCGATGATCTCGCCGCAATAGGAGAGCTCGAACGGCTCGGGCGAAACGTCGTCGCCGTAGTAGATGCAGATCTGCTGGCGCGGACCGTAGAAGCAGACGGAACCGCCGGCGGTCCCCTTCTCGGCGCGGCGCTGGCGGCAGATTTCCGTCAGCGTCAGCGGCTTCTCGTTCGGCATCACCACCGGCAGGCAGAAATACAGCAGATCGCCGACGATCTTGCCGTGCTGGGCGATGCTGGTCACCGGCAGCACCTTGCGCAGAGCCTCGGCCACCGCCGGGAAACGATCTTCCCAGATCTCGATGGTGCAGGTGTCGCGGCCATCCATGTTGAGGATCAGTTTCATTGGCGGCCTCCCTGCTCCAGACCTTCGGCGTTGCGCGTGCCGTAACCCGGACGCATGAACCCGGTGCAGACACCCCACGGGAAGGCCGCATCCAGCCAGACATGCACGCGGTTGGCATAGGCCAGCGCCGCGTCCGTCAGACGACGCAGGTCGTCCAGGCTCTCGACCGCCTGCGCCTCGGCGATATAGGTGCGGATCAGGCCCGAGGCATGCTCGAGACCGAACAGCTCGAAGAAGCCCGCCTTGCGGCCGACCATCTCCGAGATGACGACCTTCAGCGTCGCCAGGTCGGTTTCGGGGCGATCACACATCAGGCGGACGACCCACATGGTCTCGTCGGCCAGCGAGCGAGCCGTGCCCTCGGCGAAGATCAGCGGGGTCAGATACTGACCGCGCGAGCCCACGCCGCGCACGCCTTCGCCGCGCGATAGAATACGAATCTCTTCAGGCTGCTTCAGCCAGATAGCCTCGCACTCGCGCCCAAACAGCGCGATGGCTTCTTCCAATGCCATGGGTCCTCCGTAGCGGCTCAAAACCCCGGGTTTATCCGAGTTGTTTAGCACTCAACAAATTGCTATCGGAACTCGAAAGCGCTGGCAAGAGCTTGCCCAGTTCATTCAGCCACCAAATAATTGATCGGCCAAACCTTAGTGGCGAGCTGTACAGGCAGTGATGATTTGCGCGCCTGCATCCCGCGTCGCGGCGGCACGCCCGACCGGGTGAAGCCCTGCATCAGCTATGGAATCGGCAGCAACCGCCGGCCCAGAATCCATCGCCCACCGATCGCGGAGACCGTGTGCGAACCGCGCCCCTTCCTGGGACGCGGCGCGATCAGGCGTCGACGGAAAGGCGGGCCGCCAGCAGGCGCTTCGTATAGGGCTGCTGCGGGTCGGCGAGCACGCTCGCGGTCGGGCCTCGCTCGACGATGCTGCCCCGGTACATCACCAGCACCTCGTCGGCGAAATACTCGACGCTCGCCAGGTCATGGGTGATCATCAGATAGGTGAGCCCGCGCGCCTTCTGCAGCTTCGCCAGCAGCACGAGCACCTGTGCCCGCACGGAGAGATCGAGCGAGGAAGTCGGCTCGTCGAGCACGACGAGGCTCGGCTCGCCGATCAGCGCCCTGGCAATGCCGATGCGCTGCTGCTGCCCGCCGGAAAGAGCGCCAGGATAGCGATCGGCGACGACCGGATCGAGGTCGACCTCGCGCAGCATGGCCGCGACACGGGCGCGGCGCTCGTCGCGCGACAGGCCCGGCTGATGCACCACCAGCGGTTCCTCGATGATCCGCCCGATCCGCATCCTCGGATTGAGCGATTCATACGGCTCCTGGAAGACGACGCCGATGCGGGCCCGCAGCTTGCGCATCGCCTCCTTGCTCAAGCCGGCGATGTCGGCCCCATCGAAACGAACACTGCCGCCGGCAGTCTTGTAGACGCCGAGGATCAGCCGCGCGAGCGTCGACTTGCCGGAGCCGCTCTCGCCGATGACAGCGACGGTGCGCCCGCGCGGCACGTCAAGGCTGACATCGTCGATCGCCTTTAGCGTCGAGCCATCCGGCCGGACGAACAGGCAGGAGACGTTACGGACTTCAACCAGCGACAAGGGGCGGAACCTCCGTCTCGACATCCAGATGGCAGGCCACCTTGCGGCCGGGCGACACCTCGCGCAGCGGCGGCACTGCGCTGGCGCAGATGTCCTTGCTCTGCGGGCAGCGATCCCGGAACAGGCAGCCGACCGGCTCGGCATTGAGCTTCGGCAGCCTGCCGCCCAGCGTCTCCAGCGCCTGCCCGGCGCGCGGCACCGAGCGCAGCAGCGCCAGCGCATAGGGATGGTAGGGCCGGCGGAAGACCTCCCGGACCGGGCCATCCTCCATGACGCGGCCGCAATACATCACCACCACCCGGTCGCAGTAATTGGCGACGACGCCGAGATCGTGCGTGATGATCAGCATCGAGCGCTGCCGCTCGCGTACCAGCGCGGAGATCAGATCGAGGATCTGCTTCTGAACCGTGACGTCGAGCGCCGTGGTCGGCTCGTCGGCGACCACCAAGGTGGGATCCAGCATCAGCGCGAGCGCGATGACGACGCGCTGCGCCATGCCGCCGGAAAGCTCGTGCGCATAGCCGTCGAGCACGCGCTCCGGCTGGTGGATGCCGACATGGCCGAGCATGTCGAGCGCCTGGCGACGGATGGTCTGGCGGTCGATCCGGCGATGCGCCCGAACGACATTCTCGAACTGGCGCGACAGGCGCAGCACCGGATTGAGCGCCCCGAACGGGTTCTGCGCGATGAAGCCGATCTCGGCGCCGCGGATTTTTCGCAACGCGCCGGACCGCATGGCGATGAGATCGCGTCCGCCAAAAGTCGCGACGCCGCGCGAGATCGTGTTCGGCGCGCGGATCAGCCCGAGAATGGTGTTGATGGTGACGGACTTGCCCGAGCCGCTCTCGCCGACGATCCCGACCAGCTCGCCGTCGTCGACGTCGAAGGACACGCCGTTGACGGCGTGGATATCGCCGGACGCCGTCCGGAATCGGGTTTCGACATCGCGAACATGCAGGCTCACCGGGCCGACCTTTCCAATATGACGTCGAGGGCGTCGGCGACCATGTTGAGGCTGACGACGACGAGGAAGATCGCAAGCCCCGGGAACAGCGACACCCACCACTGCCCGCCCGTCATCTGGCGGGCCCCGGCCTGGATCATCGCGCCCCAGCTCGGATCCGGCGGCGAAACACCGATGCCGAGGAAGCTCAGCGCCGCGACCACCATCAGCGCATTGGCGGTGGCGATCGACAGCTGCACGGCGATCACGCCGGATACGTTAGGCAGCAGATGGACGAGCAGAACACGCAGCGGTTTCGCACCGATCACCTCGGCCGCCTCGATGAAGCGCGCTTCGCGGATCGCCAGCCCTTCGGCGCGCACCAGGCGCAGGAAGCGGGGCGCCTCGATGATGATGATGGCGAAGATCACCATCTCCAGCCGATTGCCGGTCAGCGTGACGATCGCGATCGCCAGCACGAGCAGCGGGAAGGCCTGGAAGGCGTCCAGCGAGCGCATCAGGAAGGCGCTGCCCCGCCCCTTGGTCGTCGACAGCAAGCCCAGGAAGACGCCGATCAGTGCCGCCGCCAGCGCGCCGCCGAAGGCGATCGGCAGGTCGCGCCCCGCCGCCGCGATGGTGCGCGAGAAGACATCGAAGCCGACACTGTCCGTCCCGAACCAGTGCCGTGCCGAGGGCGGCTGCAACGTCGCCATTGCGTCCGGCCGGATCGGGTCATAGGGCAGCGGCAGGAACCAGCTCGCGAGCAGGAGGGCGACGAGGACCAGCGCCCCCACCACGAGGCCGAGATGGCGGCCGACCGGCCGGCTGATCGCGACCAGACTAGCCATGCCGAATCCTCGGATCGAGCGCCGCAACGACCAGGTCCAGCACCAGATAGACCAGCATGGTGAAGAGGCCGGTGACGATGACGAAACCCTGGATCGCCGGGACATCGAGCGCCACGATCGCCTTCAGCCCCCACTGGCCGAGACCCTGCCAGGAAAAGATCGTCTCGATGATCGCCGAGCCGCCGACCATCGCGCCGAACAGCATGGCGGTGTAGGTCAGGATCGGCGTCCGCGCCTGCAGCAGCGCGTACTGGACCACCCGCCACTCCGACAGGCCGCAGGCGCGCGCATACTGGATCTGCTTGGAGCCCATGGCGCTGCCGACCGTCGTGCGCGTGATCTTGGCGAAGAGCGGGATGGCGCCGAGCGCCAGCGTCAGCACGGGCAGCATTGACCTGTGCAACGCCGAACGAAGCCCGTTCCAGTCTCCGGCAAGAATTAGGTCGACCAGCAGGAAGCGCGTCACCGGCGGCGGATAGACGTCGATGATGCCGAGCCGCCCGGTCGGCGACGGCGCCAGCCGCCACAGGAAGAACAGGAAGAAGATCAGGAGCAGCCCGGCGAGAAAGCCGGGAACTGCCTCCAGGCCGGCGATGGCGACGCGGACGGCCCTGTCGGGCGCCCGGCCGCGAAAATAGCCGGCGGTGGTACCGATCGTGATGCCGACCAGCGACGCCACGGCGAGCGCCATCACCACCAACTCGATGCTGGCGGGGAGATATTTGACGATCTCGTCGCGGATCGGCTGGCCGGTGAAGAAGGAGCGGCCGAGATCGCCCTGCAAGACATCGCCGACATAGGTGATGTAGCGCTCGGAAAGTGACCGATCGAGGCCGAGTTCGCCGCGCACCTTCGCGACCTCCCGTTCGCTCGCCGTCGAGCCGAGGATGGCCAGCGCCGGGTCGCCCGGCATGATGCTGACCAAGAGGAACGAGATGGTGATGACGGCGAAGAGGGCGAGCGGGATGAAGGCGAGCCGCTTGGCGACCATGGCCCGGAAGGCACGGCCGCGATGCGGGGCGGGCGGCGCGAGGGCTTCTCGCGCCGCGTCGGCCGGGCCGGTATCCGGCCCGGTTGCGGGAGACGTCATGGGCTTGTCCAAGGCCCGCGACTACTGGGTCTTCTTCAGCTTGTAGGCGGTGATGTTGCCGCCGTTGTGGAGCTGGAACTCCCAGCCCGAGACCTTCTTGCTGCGCGCCAGCGGAATGCCCGTGTCGATGAGGTAAATCTGCGGCGGGTTCTCGGCCATAATCTCGGACAGCTCGACGAGGATCGCCTGGCGGCGCTCCTTGTCCTCGGCCTTCAGGTGCAGCCCCTCGGTGACCAGTTCGTCATAGCGGGCATTGGCGTATTTGAACGAGTTCTGGAACGAGCCGCCATGGTTCATCAGGTTGAGGCTGTAGAACGGGTCGGCGAAGGCCGGCAGCTCGAGATAGAGCATGGCATCATACTCGCCCTTGAAGAAGCGCTCCGAGAAGGTGCTGCCGCTGGCGACCAGCTCGATCTCCGCCGTGATGCCGATCTGGCGCAGCATGTCGGCGAGGAACACCGCTTCCTGCTCGGCATGCGAGCCGGGGCGCGTCGGGCTGATCGTCAGCTTGATCGAGAAGCCCTCGGGATAGCCGGCCTCGGCCATCAGCTTCCGGGCCTTCTCGACATCATGGTCGATGTAGGGCTTCAGGCCCTCGATGCCGTAGTCGGCATGAATGCCGGTGACGGCGGGCTTGCCGAAGCCCTTGAACACACCCTGGGCGATGGCGTCACGGTCGATGGCAAGCGAGATCGCCTGCCGCACCAGCGGGTTGGCGAGCCGTTCGTCCTTGTAGTTCAGCAAGAGCGTGTCGCGCGCGGCGCTGACGCAGTTGACGACGTCGATCGTGTCGCTGCCCTTCAGGTCCGCATATTCCTCGAACGGCAGCAGCGCGGCGAAATCGATCTCGCCGCTGCGCAGCAGTTGGGACCGGGTGGCGCTCTCGGGCACGCCGAGCACGACGAGGCTGTTGCCATTGCCGCGATTGGCGGCGTCCCAGTAGTTCGGGTTCGGCGTCAGCATCACGCGGGTGCCGGGGACGAAGCTCTCCTCGGTGATCACCCAGGGACCGAAATCGGCGGAATTCTTGGCCAGCCAGGCAAGCGCCAGGGGGTCCTCCTCCGTCGCGTGCTTCCGCACTTCCGTGCTGTCGAAGATCTGGAACTGGCTCCAATGGAAGATCACCAGGTCGAAGATCGTCTTCTGGTCGAGGTGCACGCGGATCGTATGCGGATCGACGATCTCGATCGGGTCATCCTTGCGGTAGGAATTCATGTCGAAGGCGAGGAAGCGCAGCACGCTCGACTGCTTCAGCCCGCGATCCAGGCTCCACTTGACGTCCTCGGCGGTCATCTCGTTGCCGAACGAGCTCTTGACGCCCTTGCGCAGCTTGAACTCGATGAACTTGCCGTCCGGATCGACGCTCCAGCTTTCGGCGAGGTTCGGGCGCAGGTTGGTCTGGACGTTGGGCATCTGCCCGCAGCCGCCATTCTCCAGCTCGGCGACGTCGAACTGCAACAGCGAGGAGGCCTGCTCATTGGCGATGAAGCTGGATGTCTCGCCCTCGTATTTCGTCTGGTGGTCGAGTTGCTGGGGAACCGAGGGCACCGCCTTGATGATCGGGACCGGCGACAAGTCCTGAGCCGCGACAAACGCGCTCGCCGAAAGAAGCATTGCCATCGAGAGCAGCGCCGAAACGGAGGCGCGCGCACAGAATCCGGACGTGCGGTTCATCGTATTTCCCTCTGGTTCTTATTGAGATTTCAAGCCTTGAACCCAGACGGAAAAGCGATCCGAGGGACACAGCCTTGCCTCATTGGCAGCAAGTATTTGTCCGGACAAATGTCTTTGTCAACCCGCGCGGCGACATCGATCGCCATCGCCGCAGCCGCTCGGGGAATCGATCGCGCTCACGATTGGCGAGCGCGAAACGCGGCAGGAAGGGAAGCGGCAGCGAGCCGCAAACGGGCGCGTGGCGGCGGCGCGCGCACGTGCATCG
>JAEWAD010000517.1 GCA_023391905.1 Pseudomonadota bacterium
GCCCTTTTCTATTGCGGTGGCTAGAGATTTCAGGCCTTGGCGGCAATCTCGGCGCGGATTTCGTCGCCATGCTCGCCGAGGCGCGGCGAGCGCTTGGCGAGCGACAGCTCGGCGCCCGACATGGTGATCGGCGTGCGGACGCCGGGAATGCCCTCGGCGTCGATCCGCATGCCGCGCGCCAGCACCTGCGCGTCGGTGAAGACGTCCTCCAGCGTGTTGATCGGCCCGGCCGGAACATGCGCGAGAGCGAGCTTCTCCAGCAGCGCGTCGCGCTGCCACGTGGCGAGCGCGGCGGCGATCGCCTCGGTGAGGGCGACGCGGTTGGCGACGCGGCTGGAATTCGTCAGGAAGCGCGCGTCGGTCGCCAGTGCCGGCTGGCCGATCACGTCCGCGAAGCGGGCGAACTGGCCGTCATTGCCGACAGCGAGGATCAGGTGGCCGTCCGACACCGCGAAGGTCTGGTAGGGTGCGATGTTGGGGTGCGCGTTGCCGAGCCGGCGCGGCGGCGTGCCGGTGGCGAGGAAGTTCATCGCCTGGTTGGCGAGCACGCCGACCGAGGTGTCGAGCAGCGCCATGTCGATCTGCTGGCCGAGGCCGGTGCGCTCGCGCTGCGCCAGCGCCGCCTGGATGGCGATGACGCTGTAGAGGCCTGTGAAGATGTCGGCGAAGGCGACGCCGATCTTCTGCGGCTCGCCGGCGGGATCGCCGGTCAGGTCCATGATGCCGGCCATGCCCTGGATCAGGAAGTCGTAGCCGGCGCGCTCGCGATAGGGCCCGGTCTGGCCGAAGCCGGTGATCGAGCAATAGACGAGGCGCGGGTTGATCGCCTTCAGGCTCTCGTAGTCGAGCCCGTACTTGGCGAGGCCGCCGACCTTGAAGTTCTCGATCACCACGTCGGCGTCGCGGATCAGCGCCCGCACGAGGTCGACACCCTCGGGCGTGCGAAAATCGGCGACGATCGAGCGTTTTCCCCGATTGCAGGCGTGGAAATAGGCGGCGGACTTCTCGCCGCCGTCCTCGATGAAGGGCGGGCCCCAGGTGCGCGTGTCGTCGCCATCCGGGCTCTCGACCTTGATGACGTCGGCGCCGAGGTCGGCCAGCGTCTGGCCGGCCCAGGGACCGGCCAGGATGCGCGCCAGCTCGATGACCTTCAGTCCCTCGAGCGGCTGCATCAGAAGAACGCCTGGATGCCGGTCTGGGCGCGGCCGAGGATCAGCGCGTGCACGTCGTGCGTGCCCTCATAGGTGTTGACCGTCTCGAGGTTCTGGGCGTGGCGCATGACGTGGTATTCGATCTGGATGCCGTTGCCGCCATGCATGTCGCGGGCCTGGCGGGCGATGTCGAGCGCCTTGCCGCAATTGTTGCGCTTGACCAGCGACACCATTTCCGGCGCGGCCTGGCCCTCGTCGAACAGGCGGCCGACGCGCAGCGACGCCTGCAGGCCGAGCGCAATCTCGGTCTGCATGTCGGCGAGCTTCTTCTGGTAGAGCTGCATGCCGGCGAGCGGCTTGCCGAACTGCTTGCGGTCGAGGCCGTACTGGCGGGCGCGGAACCAGCAGTCCTCGGCGGCGCCGAGCACGCCCCAGGAAATGCCGTAGCGGGCGCGGTTCAAGCAGCCGAACGGGCCCTTGAGGCCGGAGACGTTCGGCAGCAACGCATCCTCGGAAACCTCGACGTCGCTCATCACGATTTCGCCGGTGATCGAGGCGCGCAGCGACAGCTTGCCGCCGAGCTTCGGCGCCGAAAGGCCCTTCATGCCCTTCTCGAGGATGAAGCCCCGGATGGCGCCGTCATGCGCTTCCGACTTCGCCCAGACGATGAAGACGTCGGCGATCGGCGAATTCGAGATCCAGGTCTTGGCGCCGTTCAGGACGTAGCCGCCCTCGGTCTTCTTGGCATTGGTGATCATGCCGCCCGGATCGGAGCCGGCGTCGGGCTCGGTCAGGCCGAAGCAGCCGATCCATTCGCCGGTGGCGAGCTTCGGCAGGTACTTCTGGCGCTGCGCCTCGCTGCCATAGGCGTAGATCGGATACATCACCAGCGAGGACTGCACGCTCATCATCGAGCGGTAGCCCGAATCGATGCGCTCGACCTCGCGGGCGACGAGGCCATAGGCGACATAGGAGGCGCCGACGCCGCCATACTCGGCCGGAACGGTGACGCCGAGCAGGCCGGTCTCACCCATCTCGCGGAAGATCTCGGGATCGGTCAACTCGTCGAGATAGGCCTTTTCCACGCGGGGGAGGAGGCGATCGGACGCGAAGGCCTTGGCCGTGTCGCGGATCATGCGCTCTTCGTCGGTCAGCTGCGCCTCGAAGTGGAACGGGTCGTCCCAGACGAAGCGCGAGAGCGCGGGCAGGTCCTTCGGCTTCAGGGTCGGGTTCTGGGCGGACATGATTCTCACCTTTGCGTCTGACGCGGGAGGGCGCGGCGCTGCGCCGGCCGCCCTGCCGGAATGATCGACCGTGAAACTAGCAAATCCGGCCCAAGCGAGATAACAAGCCTTTCAGCGAAGTTGATGAGTATTGATCATAGAGGGGCGGGAGTGCGGGCCATGCGCGAGGGCTATATCCCCACGATCACGGAGCTGCAGGCCTTCTCCGCCTGCGCTCGGCTCGGCTCGACCACGCGCGCCGCGCAGGCGCTCAATCTGACCCAGAGCGCTGTCAGCCGCTCCGTCGGAACGCTGGAGGAGCGGCTGGGTGTGCGGCTGTTCCACCGGGTCAAGCAGCGCCTGATCCTGTCCGATGCCGGCCGGGCGCTCAATCGCGACGCCGATCGGCTGCTCGACGACCTGCGCCAGGCGGCGATGACGGTGATGGCCTTTGGCGGCCATGCCGACGTGCTGCGGCTCGCCGTGCTGCCGACCTTTGGTTCGAGCTGGCTTGTGCCGCGCCTCGCCGCCTATCGGGTGATCGCGCCGGATCTGACCTTCGACATCTCGGCGCGGCTCGAGGCGGTCGATTTCGAGGCGGACGGCTTTGATGCCGCGATCCAGCGCGGCGACCACCGCCCGGGCGGCGCCTATGCCGACGTGCTGATGGCGGAGGAGCTGGTGGTGGTCGCGGCGCCGGCCTTGCTCGGCGGGCGGCCGGTGCTGCCGGACGACGAGCTCGCGCATCTGCCGCTGCTGCAGCAGTCGACGCGGCCGACGCTCTGGCTCGACTGGTTCCGCGATGCCGGACTCGACAGCCGCACCATCCTGCGCGGCGCGCGCTTCCAGCATTTCGACATGGTGGTGAACGCGGCGATCGCCGGGCTCGGCGTCGCGCTCGTGCCGGAGGTGGTGGCGCGGCCGGCGCTCGCGGCGGGCACGCTCGCGCCCGCTTCCGATCGCCGCCTGGTCGGTGACCAGCCCTATACGCTGATCTACCCGGCGCGCAGCCGCCAGATGGAGGGCTTCATGCGCTTCCGCGCCTGGTTGCTGGAGCAGGTCGGCCAGACGGCCACCGCCGCCTAGGAGGAGCTCTGGTCGTCGCTGATCCGCTGCAGCAATTCGAGCAGCAGCGCCTGTTCGGCGGCGGAAAGCGGCGCCAGCAGCTGCAGCCCCGCTTCCTTGCTCTTGTTGAGCCGCTCGAGCGTGTATTCGACGCCCTTGTCGGTCAGCTGGATGATCACCATCCGCTGGTCCGTGCTGGAGGCGCCGCGCGTCACCAGGCCGAGCTTGCGCAACTTGCGCACGACGAGGCTGATCGTCGAGGGATCCATCGCGGTCAGGCGACCGAGATGGTTCTGCGAAACCTCGCCGTGGCGCAGGATCGTGGCCAGGGCGGCGAACTGGGTCGGCGTCAGATCCTCGCCGACCATCACCTGCTGGAAGCAGGTGGTGGCGCGCTGATGGACCTTGCGGACGATATGGGCCGGATGCAGGTCGAGATCGTAGCCGGTGGCGGCGATCATCGCGTCGATCTGCTCCCGCGTGTAACGGGTTCCCTCCGCGGACGGCTCGCCCGGCGGGATCGCGCTACTGCTTTCATCAATCAAAGGATCGGGCCCCTTCATCCGGTTGCCGCAAAGACAAGCGTCAAACCTGTTGCAACGCAAGGCCGTTCTTGAGGGAAGCCACAACATCCGCGGCAGTGGAGACGACGCCGAAATGGGTGGCGATGTCGTAGAGCGAGCTCTCCTGCTCGCGCGGTCCGGTCGCGGCGCAGCAATCCTCCGGCACGACCACCTCGTAGCCGTTGAAGAACGCGTCATGCACGGTGGAGCGGACGCAGATGTTGGTGACGACGCCGAACACCACGATCTGGTTGACCTGCATGTCCTTCAGCGTCATGTCGAGGTCGGTCTGGAAGAAGGCCGAGTAGCGCCGCTTGATGATGTGGATCTCGTCGTCGCGCGCGCCGAGGTCTTCGATGATCTCGGTGCCCCAGCTGCCCTCGACGCAGTGCGGCGTGCGCTTCACCCACTCGCGGTCGCGGCGCATGTTGGCGCGGTGCACGTCATGCACCCAGAGCACCGGGGCGCCGACTTCGCGGGCCGCCTCGATGACGGCGAGCTGGTGCGGCACCAGCTTCTCGTAGCCCGGGAGCACCATGGCGCCGCCCGGCTTGCAGAACTCGTTGATCATGTCGACGACGATGACGGCCGTCCTGGCCTTGTCGAGCACCATCTGCTCGCCATGACGATGCGACGAGAAAACGTCTGAACTCATGTGGCCCTCCATGCCGGTCCGGTTGCGTCGCCGGGGTTGTACCGGCGCGCCGTCACGCCTTTCAGCGTCGAAAACTTTATTTGGCTAGTAAGTATATTCCGGTCCTTCTGTCAACCGGATCGAGCTGCGCAACTATCCATCACTTGCACAGGCTATCTAGCTGATTTTTATGCAATTTCCAAAATTGAGCGGCGCTCCTCAGAATGCATTGACAAAGGCCGGGATTCGATCCGATGATTGTATGACTACCAATGAACGGAGAGGCTGGAGGGACCGGTTCTCGTCATTGGTCGGGAGACAAGTCATGCACATTCGCAAGCAATCCGTGTCGCGTCTGATGCTCGCCGGCGCCCTCACGGCCCTGGTCGCACTTTCGCCCTCGCTCGCCAGCGCCGAGGGGGTGACGCTCAAGGTGTTCGGTGGCTCGGCCCTGAACAAGCTGGCGCCGCGCCAGACGCCGGATGTCCAGAAGGCCATCCAGGACAAGGTGATCGCCGGCTTCCTCGCCGCGCATCCCGAGGTCAAGGCGATCGAGTGGGACGCGCAGGGCCCGCAGGCCAATGACGTCCAGCGCGTGATGACCGCGCGCCTCGCCAACCAGGAAATGGATCTGCTTTCCTGCTCGGCCTATTTCACCAACGGCGCCTATGTCCGCCGCGGCCTGCTTCGTCCGATCACCAAGGAAATCGAGGCGTTCTCCGCGAACCTCGATCCGGCAGCCGTCGGCGCCTTCACCATTCGCGGCGAAGTCTACGCCGTGCCGATCACGACGATGTCGACCTCGGCGATCTTCTACAACAAGAAGCTCTTCGCCGATCTCGGCATCCCCGTGCCGCCGACCTATGAGGATCTGAAGGCCGCCGCGCCGAAGCTGGCTGCCGCCGGCGTGATCCCGCTGCTGCATCAGGGCTCCAACACGCCGATGTGGCCGATGTGGTATTTCGAGACCTTCGCGCAGGCCTCCGGCGATCCGATCGGCCGCACGACCGCCATTCTCGATGGCACCGCCAAGTTCAATGACGCCGACGGCGTCGCCGCCTTCGAGCTGCTGAAGCAGTGGGTCGATGACGGCATCCTGTCGAAGGACTCGCTCGCGGTCGACCAGGACGGCATGCGCTCGGCCTTCGCCAGCGGCAAGAGCGCCATGTACTACGGCGGCACCTGGGAGGTCCCGTCGCTGCAGGAGGGCGTCAAGGACTTCGAATGGGGCACCTTCGCCTTCCCGAAGATGGCGGGAACGCCGGGTGAGCCCAAGCATGGCGGCGGCGCCGACAACGGCATGTGCATGTCGGCGACGATCGCGCCCGAGAAGGTCGACGCGGCGCTGGCCTTCATGGCCTACCTGACCAAGCCGGAAGTCGCCACGCTCTATCTCGAGCCCGAGCAGCCGCTCGCCGCCTCGGTCAAGGGCGTCCCCGTCGTCGAGGACGAATACGCCAAGCAGCTGCGCGCCAGCGCCTTCCCGAACACGGTCAAGTTCCTCGACTGGGTCTGGCCGTCCGAAGTTGCGACCGCCGTGTCGTCCTCGATCGCCGGCGTCGTCGGCGGCCAGCTGACGCCGCAGCAGGCGGCGGACGCCGTGCAGGCGACCTTCGACGACCTCGTCGCCCAGGGCAACTGGCCGCCGGCCGACTGAGCCCCGATCCGCGTACCGACGCCGGCGACACGATCCGCCGGCGTCCATCGATAGGGCAGGCACCCGGTCCGGAAATCGGCCGGGTGTCCCGCCTTTGGCGTTCCGCCTGATCCGATCGACGACAAGGACATGACCATGACGACCCTGAGCTCGAAGCCGCAGCGCTTCTCCATCGGCTATCACCTGAACAGCTGGGACCTGACCGGGTTGCCGCTGCAGCCGGCGCTGAAGTTCCTCGCCGACCAGGGCTTCGGCTGGTTCGAGATCCTGGCCTTCACCAGCCTTTCCGACCAGTTCGCGCGCAAGTACATGCAGCTCGGTCACCAGGCGCCGATGGGCGTCACCACCGACACCGACATCCTGCGCCGCTACGCCATCCTGTCGAAGGCGCAGAGCGAGCTCGGCATCCGCCTGTCGTCGCTCTACGTCAACGCCGTCTTCGTCAATCCCGTCGCCTGGGAATACGAGCGCGACGTGCTCCTGTCGCTCGCCCGCCTGCTGAAGGGCTTCGATGCGCCGGTGCTCGTGCTCGGCGGCGGACCGTCGGTCGCTTCCGGCAACGCGCATGACGCGCAGGACTACCGCGATTTCGCCCGTGCGCTTGAAGATATTGGCCGCCGCACCAAGGATCTCGGCATCGACACGGTCTATCACCCGCATCTCGACACCTTCGTCGAGACGCGCGAGCAGCTCGACCGACTGATGGACGAGTTGGACACCTCGGTCGCCGGCCTCTGCATCGACCCGGCCCATCTGGCGCAGACCCAGTCCGACCCGGTCGACGCGCTGAAGACCTACATCGAGGCCGTGCGCTACATGCACCTGAAGGACACCAAGGTCGATCCGGCGCTCAAGGGCTATGACCGCTATGCGGCCTTCTGCGAGCTCGGCGCCGGCGTCGTCGACATGCCGGGCCTGGTCAAGGTCCTGCTCGACAACGACTATGACGGCCTTGCCATCGTCGAACTCGACGCCTCGCAGAAGACCGCGGAGCAGAGTGCGCTCGAGAGCATCGCCTATCTCAAGGACACGCTCGGCCTCGTGCTGACGCCGGACGCCAAGCCGTAAGATGATGAGCGCGCCGGCAATTTCGGTCATGAAACCCTCGGCGGCTCCCCGCGTCTCGCTCGCGAGGCGCCTGGGCCGCAGCGATGGCTTCGTCGCGGCGATGATGATCTTGCCGGCGGCCATCCTCTTCGGGCTGTTCTTCCTCTGGCCGTTCGTGAACGGCCTTTGGCTCAGCTTCCATCGCTGGGACGGCTTCTCGCCGCCCCGGTTCATCGGCGCCGCCAACTATCTCCGCCTGTTCAAGGACCGGATCTTCCTCGGCGCGCTCGAGAACAGCTTCATTTTCGTCATCCTGAGCCTGGCCTTCAAGAACGGGCTCGGCCTGGCGCTGGCGCTGCTTCTGAACCGCGTCACCTTCGCCCGCGGCTTCATCCGTGGCTCGGTGTTCGTGCCGGTCACCATCTCCTTCGTCGCGGCCGGCCTGCTCTGGTCGTGGATCTACAACCCCGTCTTCGGCATGCTCAACGCCGGCCTCGATCTCGTCGGCCTCGCCTCGTGGAAGCGCAGCTGGCTCGGCGACGCCAACACGGCGCTCTACGCCGTCATCGTCGTCGATGTCTGGAAATGGCTCGGCTTCCATGCCGTCATCTATCTGGCTGGCCTGCAGACGATCCCGTCCGAGCTCTACGAGGCGGCCCGCGTCGACGGCGCCAGCGCCTGGCGCCGGCTCTGGCACATCACGCTGCCGCTGATGGTGCCGGTGATCTTCATCAACACGATTCTCGGCCTCTCCGGCGCCTTCGTCCGCAACTTCGACATCGTGCATGTGCTCACCCAGGGTGGCCCCAACCACGCCACCGAGGTGGTGATCACGGCGATGGTGAAGGCGGCCTTCAACGAGAGCCAGATGGGCTACGCCGCCGCCATGGGCTACGCGCTGTTCGTCCTCGTCGGCGGTCTCTGCGCGGCGCTCGTCTATCTGCTCGGTCGCACGAGGTTCAAAGTCTGATGGCCACGTCCTCCGTCCACGGCGGGCAGCCGGTAGCCCCGGCTTCGCTGTCGCAACTGCTCGAGCGGCTCGGCATCTATGCCGCGCTGGCAATCGTCCTGTTCCAGACGCTCTATCCGCTGATCTGGGTGCTGTTCGGCTCGCTCAAGACCAAGCCCGAGCTGATCAACAATGTCTGGGGCCCGCCGTCGAGCCTGGTGTTCGAGAACTATGTCCAGGCCTGGCAGATGGCCGACATGGGCAATCGCATCTTCAACAGCATCACGGTGACGGTGCTGTCGCTGGCGATCCTGGTCGCCGTCGTCACGCCCTGCGCCTACGCGCTGGCGCGGCTGCGCTTCCCCGGCCGCGCCGTGATCACCGGCCTCGTCGTCGGCTCCATGCTGGTGCCGCCGCAGGTGCTTGCCATCCCGCTCTTCATGGTGGCGCGTGACCTCGGCATTATCAATTCGACGGTCGGCATCTCGTTCATCTACGCGGCGTCGATCATGCCGCTGTCGATCTTCATCATGCGCAGCTTCTTCATGTC
This sequence comes from Pseudomonadota bacterium, assembly GCA_023391905.1. Lineage (GTDB taxonomy): Bacteria > Pseudomonadota > Alphaproteobacteria > Rhizobiales > Kaistiaceae > Kaistia. Next base: position 8,840 of record JAEWAD010000517.1, read on the forward strand.
GCTGCCCTTCGACCTCGAGGATGCGGCCCGCGTCGACGGCGCCGGCCGGGTGACGATCCTCGTCCGCATCATGCTGCCGCTGGCGCGGCCCGGCATGGCGCTGATCATCATCTTCGGCTTCATCGAGGTCTGGAACGACTTCTTCCTCGCCTTCCTGCTGCTGCGGCAGCCGGAGGTGCAGACCATCCCGCTCGGGCTGGTCAACTTCTTCCAGCAGTACGACTCCCTGTGGAACCTCTATTTCGCAGCGCTGATGATCACCACCCTGCCGGTGATCGCCCTGTTCGTGCTGATGCAGCGGCAGTTTATTGCCGGCCTGACCGCCGGCGCAGTGAAGGCCTGAGAATGACAAAGCGTAAGATCGGTGTCGGCGTCGTCGGCTGCGGCGAGATTGCCCAGCTCATGCATCTGCCGATCCTCAAGGAACTGCCCGAGCTCGAGATCGCGGCGCTCTGCGATCTCTCGCGCCAGGTGGTCGACAGCCTCGGCGACGCCTATGGCGTGGCCGGCCGCTACACCGACCATCACGAGCTGATCAACGATCCGGCCGTCGACGTCGTGGTGATCTGCACCTACGACCACGGTCCGATCATCGAGGACGTGATCGCCGCCGGGAAGCACTTCACGGTCGAGAAGCCGCTCGCCTTCACGGCCGAGGAAGCCGCGCCGCTGATCGAGAAGGCGAAGGCCAAGGGCGTCATCGGCCTGGTCGGCTACATGAAGCTCTACGATCCCGGCTATGTGCTCGGCATCGAGCGCATGGCCTCGATCGAGGCGCTGAAGCAGATCCACGTCCATAATTTCGCCGGCCGCTTCGACCGCTACCAGAGCCTCTACACCCAGGTGCGCGGCACCGACATCGATCCGGCGAACCTCGCCGCCGGCCGTGCCGCCGCCGATGCCCGCATCGAGGCGTCGCTCGGCCCGGATCACGCCGGCTACAAGAACCTCTATCTGATGCTCCTGATGCTCGGCAGCCACAACCTCGCCGTCCTGCGCGGCGCCTTTGGCGTTGCCGAGAGCGTTGAGTACGCCAAGGCCGTGGATCCCAACCACATCTTCGCGCTGCTCAACTTCCCGAACGGCGTACCCTGCGTGTTCGAAGTGTCGTTCGGCGCGCAGTACGAGTGGTGGGACGAATGGATCGCCGCCTATGGCAAGCACGACGAGGTTCGCGTCGACTTCCAGAACCCCTATGTCCGCAACACGGCGGCGACGGTGACGATCCGTGAGCCGCGCGGCGACGGCCCGTCCGAGGTGGTTATCCCCGGCAAGCCGGATACGGCGTTCCGCCAGCAGTGGCTGCACTTCATCGATTGCCTGCATAATGGCGCGGCGCCGCGCACCAGCCTGGAGGGCGGCCTCGAGGATCTGAAGCTGGCGCAGGCGATCATCCAGGCGCTGCCCGCCTGCCCGAAAGAGGTGAAGTGATGCGGATTGTCATTACCGGTTCGAGCGGCCTGCTCGGGCGTCACGTCGCCGCCGCGGCCGTCGCGGCGGGGCATGACGTGCTCGGCATCGACACGGCGCCGCCGCCGGAAGGCGGCTGGCGTCACATCAGTGCCGACCTGACCGATCTCGGCGTGGCGCTGCAGCTCGTGCGCGATGCCGACGCGGTCTTCCACATCGCCGCCATTCCGCGCCCGACGGGCCGCGCCGCGGCGGAGGTGTTCCAGACCAACATGGCGCTGGCCTACAACGTCATCGAGGGCGCGGCGCTGTCCGGCGCCCGCCGCTTCGTCTACGCCTCGTCCTTCTCGATCTTCGGCTATCCGTTCTTCACCAAGCCGCCGGAGCAGCTCTATCTGCCGATCGACGACGCCCATCCGGCCGGCCCGCAGGATGCCTATGGCGTCTCGAAGTGGCTTGGCGAGGAGATGGTCGACGCGGCGGTCCGCCGTGGCGCCTTCACGGCCGTCAGCCTGAGGATGCCCTGGGTGCAGACGCCGGAGAGCTTCGCCGGCCAGATCGGACCCCGCCGCGCCTCCGGCGAGGCGTGGAAAGACCTCTGGACCTATGTCGACGCGCGCGACGCGGCGGCCGCCTTCCTGCTGGCGCTGGAAGCGCCGGTCGAGGGGCACGCTCGCGTCATGATCAGCGCCGCCGACAGCTATGCCGACGAGCCGTCGGCGGAGCTCGCGGCGCGCCATTTCCCAAAGGCGCGGCAGGGGACTCTGCCCGGCTTCGCCAGCACCTTCGACCTCGACAATGCGCGGAAGACGCTGGGCTACGAGCCCCGCTATTCCTGGCGCGACTATCCGAAAGCATGATTGGAGACAGCGTATGACGCGCTTCGTGGACAAGATCGTTCTGGTGACCGGCGGCGCGGGCGCCATCGGTCAGGCGGCCGTGCGCCGCTTCCTCGACGAGGGCGCGGCCGGGGTCGCCATTCTCGATCAGAACGCCGAGCAGGCGGCGGCGCTTGCCAAGGAACTGGGCGATCGCGCCTTCGCGGTCGCGGCCGACGTGACCGATCCGGCGGCGGTCGACAAGGCGCTCGCCGCCGTCGTCGAGCGTTTCGGCCGGATCGACGTCCTCTTCAACAATGCCGGCATCTCCGGCACGCCGGCGCCGATCTACGATCTGCCGCTGGAGGAATGGGATCGCGTCATCCGCATCAACCTGCGCGGCATCTTCATCGTCCAGCAGGCGGTGGTGCGGATCATGATCGCCCAGAAGAAGGGCGGCGCGATCGTCAACATGGGCTCGTCCATGGCCGGCTGGGACGTGCTGTCGGGCGGCTCGCCCTACACGGCCAGCAAGCATGCCGTCGTCGGCCTGACCAAGGTCGCCGCACTCGACTGCGCCCCTTACGGCATCCGCATCAATGC
>JAEWAD010000570.1 GCA_023391905.1 Pseudomonadota bacterium
GTGAGTGTCGGCGACATCCTCGACGAGATCGGCGCCACGACCGGCGGCCGCGTCGTCGTCGATCCTCGGCTTCATGCGCATCGCGTCGTCGCGGATCACGAGATCCTCGCCCTGGTGTTGCGCAACCTGCATGAGAACGCCGTCCAGCACGGCCCGGCGGATGGCACGGTGTGCTGGTCGCTGGCGCCGGACGGAAGGGGCATCGTCGTCGAGGACGAGGGCCCCGGCATCGATGCGGACGAGCTGCCCCTGGTGCGCCAGCGCTTTTATCGCGGCCGAAGCCGCAGCCCCGTGGGCAGCGGGCTTGGCCTCGCCATCGTCGAGGTCGCGACCGACCGGATCGGCTGGAGCCTGCATCTCGGGCCGCGCGACGGTGGCACGGGGCTGCGCGCCGAGCTGCGCGCTGCCGGCGACACCATCGCTGCCTGATCGTCAGGACCGCGATAGCTTCAAAGTTTGCCGCCGCCGGAACCGAATGTTAATCGGAGCCGGGCTATCCCTGTGCTTCGGATGGCCCGTCGCGCTCGTATGCGCGGGCCGTGTCCCGTCATGCGTATCCGTTCGAAGGTCCCGCGTGGACCGCGTCCGGACTGGAAAGAGGAAGTCGGGCGTCCATGGACGACGTTTCCCGCGACATCGGAAGAACGGCCGAGGAAGCCGGACCCTGGCCGCAGGCGTTCGCCGCGCTCGGGGCAGCGCTCCGCCGCTGGCTCTGGGCCATCATCCTGGCTGGCATCGTGCTTGGCGGCCTTGGCGTCGCCGCTAAATCACTGCTGCCCAAGCGCTACAGCGCGACGGCGCAGTTCCTGCTCGATCCCCGGGGCACGCCCGTCTTCCCGGGCGACCTGTCGAGCCCGCAATATGACGCCAACAGCCAGATCGGCATCGTCGAGAGCCAGATGCGGGTGATCACCTCGGAACGCGTGCTGTCGCGCGTCCTCGATGACACCGCGCTGATGGCGGATCTGGCGGCGGCAACCGGCAAGGGCGAGACGCCGCGCGAGCCGATGCCGTTGCGCCCGAGCCTCGATACGACGGGCGCCAAGGCGGAGGCGCTGGCGGCGTTGCAGCGTGCGCTCAGCGTGCAGCGCGCCGATCGAAGCTATGTCATCGACGTCACGGCCACGGCGCGGACGCCGGATCTGGCGGCACGTCTCGCCAATGCGGTCGTCCAGGCCTATGTCGCGGAAGACGCGAAGAGCCGGGCCGATACCGCCAAGCGCCTCACCGACGAATTGACGAGCCGGCTCGCCACCCTGCGCCAGCGCCTCAGCGACGCGCAGAAGCGCGCCGAGCAGTTCCGCCTGGAGCAGGGACTGGTCAGCACGGGCGACCGGCTCGTGGTCGAGCAGAAGCTCGCCGAAGCGGTCAGCGAGCTCGGCATGGCGCAACTGAAGCTCGACCAGGCCACGTCGCGCGCCGCGCAGCTCGACAGCTCCAGCCGCGACGTCGCCATGCTCGGCTCCAACGAGGATACGCGCTCGCTGCTCGTGCTGATCGAGCGCCAGAACACCGCCCAGGAAGAACTGGCGGCGCTCACCATGCGGCTCGGCGCCCGTCATCCGGCACTGGCCGAGGCGCGCGAGCGGGTCGAGGCGGTGAACGGTCGCATCGACGTCGAGCTCGGCCGCATCAAGGCGGCCGCGGCCGCCGAGATGGAGCGGGCGCGGACGACGCAGCAGGCGCTGGCGCGCTCGGTCGAAAGCCTCTCCCAGGCCGCCGCCAGAACGCAGCAGGCCAAGATCGAGATGCGGACGCTCGAGCAGGATGTCGAGACCAACCGGGCGCTGCTCGAGAGCTTCCAGACCCGCGCGCTGCAGCTCGGCGAGTTTGGCCGCATCGACCCCGGCGCCGTCCGGATCGTCTCGGTGGCGCAGCCGCCGCCGGAGAGCCGTGGCCTGAAGGGCATTGTGCTCTGGGGCGTGTTCGGCGGCCTGCTCGGCGTGATCCTCGCCACCGCGCTCGTCACCTTCCGAGTCATGCTGACCCTGGGCGTCGCCCTGGCCCGGCGTGGCGACATCGCCGGTCGCCGGCAGGTGCCGCCCGGCGGACTGGCGCAGCCGGGCTGATGCCGGCCGGCTCCTCCCGCCTGCTCGGCTGGATCGGCTGGGCCGGAGCCGACGCGATCGGCCGGCTGGCCCTGCTGACGGGCAGCACGATCATCCTCTCGCGCATGCTGACGCCGCATGATTTCGGCGTCAGCGCGCTGGTTCTCATCATCGTGGCCGTGGCCGCGGTCTGCGTCGGGGCGCCGTTCGAGGAGGCGCTGGCGCAGCGCCGGGCGCTGCGGCGCGCCCATCTCGGCGCCGCGCTCGCCATGTCGTGGCTGGTCGGGCTCGGGCTGTTGGCGATCTCCATCCCCGGCGGCATCTGGCTCGCCTCGGTCTATGGCGAGCCGGAGATGCGACTGCTGCTGCCGGTCGCCATGCTTTCCATCTTTTTCAGCGGCCATTCCGACATCGCCACCGCGCTGGCGCGGCGGCTCAAGCGCTTCAACGACGTCGCCATGGCGACGCTGGTCGGCCATGTCGTCGGCATCGCGCTGTCGCTCGCCATCGCGTTCGCAGGCGGCGGCGTCTGGGCGCTGATCGCGCAGCGCCTGCTGGTGGTGGTCGCCCGCGCGCTGATCCTGCAATGGCGGCTCGGCTACTGGATCCTGCCGCGCTGGTCGAGGGCGCATCTCGGCCATCTCGGCCGCTTCGCGCGCATCTCCTTCCTCGATCGTCTCGCCGACAACCTGACTTATCTCGCCTTCAACAACGTCGTCGGCCTGCTCTACGGCGTCGCGGTGCTCGGCTATGTCAACATGGCGATGCGGCTGATCGAGCCGATCCGCGGCGCCATCATCGCCACCTCGCACAATCTCGCCTTCTCCTATTTCGCGGCCGCCGCCGGCCAGCCGGCGCGGCTGCGCGACCGGGTCGAGCCGGTCGTCGGCAACGCCGCCTTCGTCATCGCGCCGCTCTTCGTCGGTCTCGCCGCCGTGACGCCGATCCTGCTGCCGATCGTCGCCGGCCCGGGCTGGGAGGGGGCGATCGACATCGCCGTCTGCCTCGCCGTCGGCGCCGCCATCATCCTGCCGGCGCGGCTGGTCTATACGGCGCTGTCGGCGAGCGCCCGGCCCGAATTCAGCCTGATCGGGGCGCTGGCGAGCTTTGGCGCCACGCTCGTCGTGCTGGTCGCCGCGAGCCCGCTCGGCCCGATCAGCGTCGGCCTCTCGCGCCTCGTCGGCGATAGCGTGCAGGCGGCTCTCGCCATTGGCCTGCCGCCGCGCCACCTCGCCTGGTCGCGCGCCGAGCGCTTCCGGACGCTGGCGCCGGCCTGGGTCATCTCCGCCGCGATGGGGCTCGTCGTCGCTGGTGTCGGCGTGCTCGAGGCGGGATTGAACCGGCCGCTGGCGCTCATCCTCTCGATCTTGCTCGGCGTCATCGTCTATGTCGTGTTGCTGGCGGTATTCGCCCGTCCCGCCCTGCGCAACCTGCTCGCCGTCGTCCGGCCCGGCCGGCGCCGCGCGGCGACCCTCGAGGTGGAAACCTAGCCCATGTTCGACCCGTCCCTGCGTGATCGCGCCGTCCTCGTCACCGGTGCCGCCGGCTTCATCGGCCAGGTGGTGGCACGCGATCTCGCGGCCGTCGGCTTCCCGGTCCGGGCCGGCATGCGGCGGAGCGCCGTCTCCCTGCCCGAAGGGGCGGTCGCGGTGCGCTGCGATCTCGCCAACGCGGCGGCGACGCGGGCCGCCGTGGCCGGGACCAGCGCCGTGGTGCACGCCGCCTATGGCGACAGCGCGACCATGGTCGCCGAGTGTCGCACGCTGCTCGCGGCGATGACCGCGGCCAAGGTGCCGTGCCTCGTCTATTTCAGCTCGGTCGCGGTCTATGGCGACCGGACCGGCAGCGTCGACGAGGAGGTGGCGACGCCCGGCCCGGCCGGCGCCTATGGCGACGCCAAGATCGCCTGCGAGGCCTTCGTGCGGGCCTGGGCGCGCGATCCCGCCGCGCCGGACCGGCGCGTGCTGATCCTGCGGCCCGGCATCGTCTATGGCACCGGCAGCACCTTCTGGGTCGACAAGCTGGCCGAGCGCATCCGCGCCCGCGCCTGGGGCGATTTCGGCGCCGCCGGGGCGGGCCCCGCCGCGCTTGTGCATGTCGACGACATCGGCGCGCTGGTCGCGGGCGCCGTGCGCTGGCTGACGCTGGCGCCATCGGAATGGCCGCAGGTCAGCGTGTTCAACGTGGTCGGGCCCGAAACGCCGCGCTGGAATGACTATTTCGCCGCGCTCGCGGCGCGGATCGGCGCACCGCCGCTCCGCCCGCTCGGCGGTGCGCGGCTGTCGCTGCGCCAGGGGCTGGCGGTGCCGGCCAAGGTCGCGCGCAAGCTCGGGCTGCCGCTGTTCCGCCGCGCGGCGCTGGCGCCGACCGGTCCCGAGATGGCGATCTTCGGCCGCGACGTCCGCTACGACACGGCGGCGATCCGGGCGCGCGGCCTGGCGCCGCGCATCGGCGTGGCGGAAGGGCTTTCCCGCACCGCCTTCAAGTCGCCGCGCTGAGGTCTCTCAGGCGAAGCTGTAGCGTCGGGCCGAGCGCGCCGGCAGCGTCAGCCGCACGCCGCCTTCGACCGGTTC
>JAEWAD010000007.1 GCA_023391905.1 Pseudomonadota bacterium
GGCCAGGGAGAGCGCCATGCCCCGCACGGCTTCCGCCACCACGGCGACGGCCACGATCACGAGCCCGGACAGCACGCCGCGATCGAGCAACGCCCCACCCGCGACAAAGCCGGACGCCAGGAGCGCCATGAGGATGGCCGACGGCAGCGTGAAGCCGACGAACGCCGCCAGTGCTCCCCGGATTCCGGCCTTCTCCTGGCCGATCGCCATGCCGAGCTGGCTCGAGGCCGGCCCAGGAAGAAACTGGCAGAGCGCCACGAGATCGGCGAAGGCCGCCTCGTCGAGCCAGCCGAGACGGCGCACGAAGCGGGTGCGGAAATAGCCGATATGGGCCACCGGCCCGCCGAAGGAGGTGCAGCCCAGACGGAGGAATTCGACAAAGACCCGGCTCGCCGGCACGGGCTCGGTCGACGCGATCGGGTCTGCATTGTTCGGGTGATCCATGGCGGCGCAAACTGCACCGGCCGCATGACAACAGCAAGAAGGTCGGCTGCCACGTAGCCCAAACGAAAACGGCGCCCCTAAGGGCGCCGTTTCCAATCTCCAACTTCCGACCTAGTGCGCCGGAGCCGTCTGAGGATCCTTGGCCAGGGAAGGCGCCGGCTCCTCATCGTCCTCGTGCTTCTTATGCGCACTGGAGAGGTAGGTGTAGAACATCGGCACCACGAAGAGCGTGAACACCGTACCGATCGACATGCCGGTGGCGATCACCAGACCCATCGAGAAGCGCGCCTTGGCGCCGGCGCCCTCCGCGAAGAGCAGCGGCAGCACGCCGAACACCATCGCGGCCGTCGTCATCAGGATCGGGCGAAGTCGGACGCGCGCCGCCTCGACGATCGCATCGTGACGGCTGAGCCCGCGTTCCTCGCGCTGCTGGTTGGCAAACTCCACCATCAGAATGCCGTGCTTGGTGATCAAGCCCACTAGCGTGATGAGACCCACCTGCGAGTAGATGTTCAGCGACGCCGCTCCGAGATTGAGCGGGATCAGCGCGCCAAAGATCGACAGCGGCACCGACATCATGATGATCAGCGGATCGCGGAAGCTCTCGAACTGCGCCGCGAGCACCAGATAGATCACCACGACGGCGAGGCCGAACACGATCAGCAGCGTGTTGCCGGTCTCGATCTCCGTGCGCGACTGGCCTGCATATTCGACGAAGTATCCGTGCGGCATCACCTGCGACGCGATCTGCTGCAACTCGGCCAGGCCCGCGCCCGACGTCACCGTCGGCCGCGGCAGCGCCGAGAGCGTCGCCGAGTTCAACTGGTTGAACTGCTCGATCGCCGGCGCCGATCCGACCGTGTTGATCGACACGACCGAGGACAACGGCACCATGTCGCCCGCCTGCGAGCGGACGAAGAAGGTCTCCAGGCTCTCCGGATTGAGACGATACTTCTCCGGCACCTGGGTGATGATGTCGTAGGCACGGGCCTCGCGATCGAACTTGGAGATGCCGTTCTCACCGACCAGCAGCGTCAGCGTGTTGCCGATCTCCGCCACCGACACGCCGAGAGCGGCGGCGCGGTTGCGATCGATCACCACGTTCACCTTCGGCGTATCGAAGGAGAGCGAGTTCTGCACCACGATGAACTTGCCGGACGCCATGGCCCGGTTCTTGATCTCCTCGGCGACCGCATAGACGCGGTCAGCCGGCTCGGTCGACTGCACGACGAACTGGATCGGCAGGCCGCCGCCCGTTCCCGGCAGCGACGGCACCGCGAACACGAAGGCCTGCACGCCCGACACCGTGTCGAGACGGCCCTGCACCTCCTGCTGCACCTCGGCCTGCGAGCGCGTGCGCTCGCCCCAGGGCTTCAGCACGAGACCGGAGAAGGCCGAGTTGGACGCCCCGCTGCCGGCGATCGAGAACAGCGCGTCCCGCTCGGGGATATCGGCCGTCTTCTGGGCGATCTCGTCCACGTAGAGCTGGGTGTAGTCGATCGTCGCATATTGCGGCGCGTTGATGATCGCGAACATCGCGCCCTCGTCCTCTTCCGGCGCCAGCTCGGACGACGTGTTGAGGAAGAGGAAGACCATGGTCCCGAAAATCGCCACCACGATCGCCAGCGTCACCGGCCGCACCTTGAGCGAGCCAACGAGGCGACGCGCGTACCAGTTGCCGAAGCGATCGAACACCTTGTCGATGACATGCTGGATGCGGCCGCCGCCCGGCTTCAGGATGCGCGCCGACATCATCGGCGACACGGTCAGCGCCACCAGGCCCGACAACATCACCGCGCCGGCGAGTGTCAGCGAGAACTCGCGGAACAGCGCGCCGGTGACACCCTGGGTGAAGGCCATCGGCGCATAGACCGCCGCCAGCGTGATCGTCATGGCAATGACGGCGCCGGTGATCTCCTGCATGCCGACGATCGCCGCCTTCATCGGCTTCAGCCCCTCCTCGATGTGGCGGTGGATGTTCTCCACCACGACGATCGCGTCGTCGACGACGAGGCCGATCGCCAGCACCATGGCGAGGAGCGTCAGCGTGTTCAGCGAATAGCCGAGCGCCCAGAGGATGAAACAGACGCCGATCAGCGACAGCGGAATCGTGACGATCGGGATGATCACCGAGCGGAACGAGCCCAGGAACAGGAAGATCACCACCACGACGATGGCCGACGCCTCGAGGATGGTGCGCAGCACCTCCTCGATCGAGGCGCTAATGGCTTCGGTCGAGTCGTAAACCAGCTCGATCGTCATGCCGGCCGGCAGCGATTGCGCGATCAGCGGCAGCTCCTTGCGCACGCCGGTAGCGACATCGAGCGGGTTGGCCGACGGCGTCTGGAAGATGCCGAGGAAGACGCCCTCCTTGCCGTTGAACCGGACTTCCGTGTCGGTCGAGGCAGCGGCGAGCTCGATCGTCGCGACGTCGCGCAGCCGCACGATCTCGTCGCCGTTCGAGCGCAGCGGCAGCGCACCGAAGGTTTCGGGGTCCTGCAGCGTCGTCTTCGCCTCGATCGAATAGGCGTAGAACTCGTTCTTGGTCTTGCCGGGCGCCGACAGGAAGTTGGAGCCGCGGATCGCCGCCAGCACCTCGGTCGCCGTGACGTTGCGCGAGGCGAGCGCCACCGGGTCGATCCAGACGCGCATGGCGAATTCCTGCGCGCCGAGGATCTCGGCATTGGCGACGCCGTTGACGGTGGCGAAGCGCGGCTGGATCACGCGGATCAGATAGTCGGTGAGCTGCTGCGCGTTCATCGTGTCGCTGCGTGCGGCCAGATACATCAGCGCGAACTGGAAGCCGGTGCCCTTCTGGATGACCGGATCCTCGGCCTCGTCCGGCAATTGCCCGCGCACCTGCTGGACCTTGGCGATGACTTCCGTCAGCGCCTTGTCCGGATCGGTGTTGAGCCGCATGTAGACCGACACCGTCGAGACGCCGAGCGAGCTCTTGGACGTGACATAGTCCACGCCTTCGGCCGAGGAGACCGACTTGGCGATGGTCGAGGTGATGAAGCCCTGGATCACGTCGGCGCTGGCGCCGGGATAGACCGTCGTGACGGTCACGACGGTCTCGTCGACCTTCGGATACTGCCGGATCGACATCGACAGGATGCCCTGCGCGCCCAGCAGCAGGATCATCAGGCTGAGAACGGTCGAGAGAACCGGACGGCGGATGAAGAGTTCGGAGAAATTCATGACTTCGAAGCCTCCGGGTTGGCCGTCGCGCCCTTCACCGGCAATACGGAATTGTCGACCGCGACCGGCGAACCGCTCGACAGCTTGTTCTGGCCCGAGGTGACGATGCGCATGCCCGGCGAGACCCCTTCGACCACCTCGATCAGGTCACCCGACCGACGGCCCGTCTTGACGAAGACCTGCTTCGCGACGAGCGCCGGCTTCTCGGTCTCGGCGCTCGCGGGAGCGGCCTTGGCGGCATCGTCCGCCGGCTTGGCCGGATCGGTCTTGGCTGGATCGGTCTTGGCCGGATCCGGCTTGGCGGCGTCGCCTGCCTTCGCCGGCGCGTCCTCGACCGCATAGACATAGGCGCCATAGAGACTGATGGTCACCGCCGTCTGCGGCAGCGCGATCACATTGTCCTCGACCGGCAGGTCGACCCGGACCCGGATGAACTGGCCGGGCCGCAGCGTGCCGTCCGGGTTGCCGACGACGGCCTGCACCGTCACGAGCCGCGAGGCGGCGTCGATCTTCGGATCGATGCCGGTGATCTCGCCCTTGAAGCTGAGATCATCCTCGGTCAGGCCGAAGCGGGCCGGCTGACCGATCTTGAGCGCGCCCAGCTGCTGCTCCGGCACGGTGAAATTGACCTTCATACGCTCAAGATTCTGCAGCGTGGCGACGACCGTGCCGGGCTGGACATACTGCCCGACGTCGATCTTCGGAATGCCGATCGTGCCGGCGAACGGCGCCTTGATCGCCTTCTGGTCCAGCGTTGCCTCAAGCTGCGTCAGCGCGCCCTTGGCCTTGTCGAGATTGTTCTGCGCGTCCTGCAGCGAGGCGACCGTGCTGACATTGCGCTGCAGCAGCGCCTGGGCGCGGGTCAGCGCCTCCTGGCTGACCGCCACCGCCGTGTTGGCACTGACCAGGCCGGCGCGCTCGACGGCGTCGTCGATCTGCACCAGGAGCTGGTTCTGGTCGACATGCTCGTTCGCCTTGAACAGGATCTTGTCGACGATGCCGCCGGCCTGCACGGCCACGTCGACGCCCTCATAGGCGGCGACGGTACCGACCGCCTCGATGCCGGGCGTCCACTTCGCCGGCTCGACGGTGATCGCCGAAATGGTGACGACCGGCGCCTGCATGTTGGCGAAGAACTGCTCGATCATCTTGTTGCGGAAGAAATTAAACCAGATCAGACCGCCACAGATCGCCACGACGACGATCAGCAGGACCGCTGCGAGGATGAAGCGCTTCATGTTGGGCAATCCAATATGGCGCGGAATCTGCCTCCGGGGGTGGCAGCCGCATGAAAACACCAATCGGGACGGTGCGCCGGTGGCGCGCCGCCTCGAACATCAGGACACGATTTCTGAACTGCCCCGAGGGAAGTGTCAACGCGAAGCAGCGGCCGGGCGATGTCGCAACTGCCGCCATCCTGCCAAGCCGCGACGACTGTGCTTTCCAAGCAAGAGTCGGCGATTGAATTTACCCGAGGCCGACATCCGTCACCGAGCCGACAGGCGCCAAGCCATTGGCGGCGCGAGCGATATCCGGAAGCGCGCGCTCGCGGCCACGGGCATCAACACACGCCCGTCCGCGCAGGGGGGGGAGTTTATCCGGCCTCCCCTACCCGGCCGGATCCGCGCCATGGAGCGGGCATCGATTCAGCAGCCATCACCGCGTTCCTGGTCGGCGACGTTGAGGCTTTTTACGCGGTGTTTGTGGGGCCTGGGGCTGGGGTTCCGTCTCGGGTGCGGGTGTTTCTGGATTTTCTGGTCGAGCACGCGAGGGTTTGATCGCGGCGTGACGTTTCGGGCTGTGGCGCAGTGGGGGGCCGCTTGGCGCCGTTCCTTCGCCCCGGTGGCGTGGCCGTGGATGGGGGCCCGATGAGGAGCCAGCCGTTCGGCCGGTAGGGTGGATTGGAACGACAAAAAGCCCCGCCGGATTGT
>JAEWAD010000042.1 GCA_023391905.1 Pseudomonadota bacterium
CGGGGCCCTGCCAGAGCGCGTCCAGAATGGCGGCGGTGCGTGCCTTCGCGGCGTCGCGGCCGAGCTGGTAGGCGAAGCCGGTGCGGCCGTCCTCCAGCCGCACGGCGGCGCGGGTCACCGTCGCCTCGCCGAGGTTGAAGGCGTTGCCGTCGCCGCCCATGCGGCCGCGCAGCATGACGAGGCCCGGCTCCGTGCCGCGCAAATCGCTGGCGGCCGGAATCGGGCCGAGGCTACCGAGCGCCTGCTCCAGCTCGGTCGTCGTGGCGCCGGTGCAGGTCGCCATCACCGCCTGCCGGGCGGCGATCTCGGGATTTTGGGCCGGCGGCGCGCCCAGTGCTTGTTGTCGCATGACCAGATCCATCAAAGGCTTCTCATCGGATTTGTCTAATGGTATAGACAACTCCATGAACAGGTCCAGTGACGATTTGATGACAGGCACCATGCACCCGGCGGACGACAGCCACGTGACGGAGATCGCCCGCGGGCGCGGTATCGCCGCCTGGCGGCAGATCACCGACGACATCGAGGCCGATATTCGCTCCGGCCGGCTCGGCCCCGGCATGCAATTGCCGACCGAGAGCCAGCTCGCCACCCGCTTCGGCGTCAACCGCCACACGGTACGCCGCAGCCTGGCGGAGCTCGCCTCGCGCGGGCTGGTGCGGGCGACGCAGGGGCGCGGCACCTTCGTCGAGGACCGGCCGATCGCCTATCCGATCGGCACGCGCACGCGGTTTTCCGAGAATGTCTCGCGCGCCGGACGCGAGGCAGGCGGCAAGCTGCTGGATGCCTTCGAGACCACGGCCGATCGCCAGGTCGCGGCCCAGCTCGGCATCGCCGAGGGCGCGCCGGTGGTGCGGCTCGATACGGTGCGCATGGCGGACGGGACGCCGATCTCGCTCGGCACCGCCCATTTCCCCCTGCCCCGCTTCGCCGGCCTGATCGAGGCCTACCGGACCCGCGGTACGGTGACCGCGGCGCTCGAAGCCTGCGGCATCGCCGACTATCGCCGGCACGAGACGCGGATCTCGGCCCGCGCCGCCGGCCCTGAGGAGGCGCTGAAGCTCGACCTCGCGCCGGGCCGGCTGCTGCTGACGGTCGAGAGCCTCAACATCGACGCGGCCGGCGCGCCGATCCAGTTCACCCGCGCCGCCTTCCCGGTCGACCGCGCCGAGCTGGTGGTGGAAAGCTGAGGCTCCCTGCCCCGACGAGATGATCCGCCGTGCTTTAACCTCTCCCTCAGGGAGAGGTGAAGGATAGCGTGCTGAGGGGCCCGCAAAGCGGGCGTCTCGAAGCGCGCACGACGTCTCAGCGAGGAAACCTCACACCATCTTCGACTTGCCGATCACCGCCATGCGCAGCTTCGACGAGACGAAGTCGATGATCGCGACCGTGACCAGGATCATCAGGATCAGGAAGGCGACCTGCTTCAGCTCGAGCACGCGGATCAGCTCCGTCAGGTAGGAGCCGACGCCGCCGGCGCCGACGATGCCGATGATGGTGGCCGAGCGGGTGTTCGATTCGAAGAAATAGAGCACCTGGCTCGCCATCACCGGGAACACCTGCGGCACCAGCCCGAAGCGCACCTGGTGCGCCTTGCCGCCGCCCGACGCGGCGATGCCCTCGACCGCCTTATTGTCGGTCGCCTCGATCGCCTCGGAGAACAATTTGCCGAAGGCGCCGAAATCGGCGCAGGCGATGGCGAGCACGCCGGCAAACGGCCCGAGCCCGACGACGTTGATCCACATCAGCGCCCAGATCAGCGTGTCGACCGAGCGGAAGACGTCGAAGGTCCGGCGCATGCCGAAATGCACGAAGATGTTCGGAATGACGTTCTTGGCCGCCAGGAAGGCGACCGGAAAGGCAAGGATCGCCGCCGTCAGCGTGCCGAGGAAGGCAATCGCCAGCGTCTCGCCGAGCGCGACCGAGAAGGCATGGAAGCGCCCTTCCGGCATCGGCGGGATCATCAGCACGGCGAACTGGCCGAGGCGATGCAGGCCGTTCCAGATCCGAACCAGCGAGAAGTCGAGCCACACCATGGCGCCGAGCGCCAGCAGCACGGCCGCGACCGGAATGCCGATCGCCAGCGCCCGCTTGCCGGCCGACGTCGCGAAGGCGCCGGGATGGCGGGCCCGGAGACCGCCGAGATCGGCGACCGCGGCGTCGCGGATCGCGTGGCGGCCGCCATCGAGGGCGGGGGAAACGGTGTTCATCGCATGCGCTCCATGCCGATCAGCCGGTGGCGGATCTGCTCCGTGCCGAGATCGATCAGGATCACGGTGACGATGATCATCAGCAGGATGGCGCTGACGTCGGTGTAGTAGAAATTGCGGATGGCGATCAGGAACTCCTGGCCGATACCGCCGGCCCCGACGAAGCCCATGACGCCGGCGCCGCGCACATTGATCTCGAAGCGCAGCAGCCCGTAGGAGGCGAAGCCGGCCGAGACCTGCGGCAGCACGGCGAAGCGCACGGTCTGCAGCCAGGAGGCACCCGTTGCCTGCAGGCCCTCGACCGGCTTCATGACGATGTTCTCGACCACCTCGGCGAACAGCTTGCCGA
>JAEWAD010000494.1 GCA_023391905.1 Pseudomonadota bacterium
GCTCGAACAGATGCTCTACGACGGTTTCGGCGGCGGCGCGCTCGGCCGGAACCAGCGACGGAATGATGCCCGCCTCGTCACGGCAATTGATCATCAGCGAGATCACGCCGCGCACCGCTTCCGGCACGGCGACGACCTGATGATACATGCTGGCATAGGCGATGGTGCGCGGCATCAGCCGCTGCAATTCGGCGACGCTCGCCTCGACGGTGCGGCCGCCGATATTGGTGACGACGACGGAAAGGCCATCGGCGCGGGCGGCATTGTCGAAAGAGCGCATGATCTCGGTGGCGAAAGGCTGGGTGATCAGCCCGTCGGCGACGATGCCGAGAATCGGCAGGAAACCCTGCCGCATGCCGCGCGCGACCAGATTGGGCTTGTAGCCGAGCTCATCCGCCAAGGCCTTGATCTTCTGGCGCGTCTCCTCCGACATGCGGATCGAGCCGCCATGCAGGGCGCCCGACACCGTCTTGACGGAAACGCCAAGCCGGGTGGCTATGTCCTGCATCGAGACCTTGGCGTCCGCCATCGGGGCATCCGGGCTTGGGTTATCGTTTACTCAAAATGCCCAAGCGACCGTTTCCTGTCAATCGGTCCTGAAAAATCGGGATTTAGGCGCTTTTTTCGGTGCGCGGAGGCCGAATCGGCCGCGATCGCGCCCGCCGGACGAGAAAGGGCGGGTGCGCGATATCCCGCGCCCCGCCCCGTCACTCAATCGCGAAGCCGGCGATCAGTCGAAGAAGCCGGCATCCTCTTCGCGCAGATACTGCTTGCCGGCCTTCGGGTCGATGTCGAGGCCGAGGCCCGGCGCCTCCAGCAGGTCGACCATGCTGTCGGTGACGATCTTCTCCGGCAGGCCGGTGACGATCTCGTTCCAGAACGGCTCCGAGGCGCTCGGATATTCGAAGGCGATGTAGTTCGCCGGCAAAGTGGCGCAGACATTGATCAACGCGCCGAGGCCGAGCAGGCCGTTGGCGGTGCCATGCGGCGCCATCAGGATCGAGTGCATGTAGGCGTGCTCGGTGATCCATTTGAGTTCGGCGATGCCGCCGACATCGGCGGGATCCGGACCGATGACGCGCACCGCCTGCGTCTCGATCAGTTCCTTGAAGTTATGGCGCAGATAGATCTGCTCGCCGGTATGGATCGGCGTCGAGGTCGAGGTGGTGAGCTCGCGATAGGCCTGCGGGTTGACCCACGGCACATAGTCGCCGGTCAGCATGTCCTCGAGCCACATCAGATTGTACTTCTCGACCGCCTGGGCGAAGCGGATGGCGTCCGGCAGCATCCAGCCGGGGCCGCAATCGAGCGCCAGGCTGACCTTGTCGCCGAGCACTTCCTTCATCGCGGCGACGCAATCGAGCATGTGGTTGAAGCCGCGCTCGCTGATGACGCCCTGGTCCATCGCGCCGTGATAGTGATTGGGCTGCGAAACGCCGTAGTGGAAGCCCGGAATGCTGGTCTTCATGTTGGAGTGGAAGCTGATGCCCTGCTTCACCATGAAGAAGTTCTCGGGCCGCTCCATCATCCATTTGACGTCGGCGGCATAGTCTTCCGGCCGGTCGCCGGTGCGCTTCTTGCGGATCGAGCCATTATAGACGCGCACCTTGTCGCGCACCTTGCCGCCGAGCAGCTTGTAGACGGGCACGCCCGCCGCCTTGCCGGCGATGTCCCAGAGCGCGTGCTCGATGGCGCTGACCGCCGCGCCATAGGGCTTGAACGAGCCGCGCTGGCGGATCCTGAGCATGACGCGCTCGACGTCGGTCGGGTCCTCGCCGATCAGCGCATCGCGGAAATGCAGGACGAACGGCTTCAGATAGGGCTTGGTGAACTCCACCTCGCCGAGGCCGTAGAGCCCCTCGTCGGTGACGATGCGGACGATCGGATGCTTGCCGATCACGGCGCAACGCAGGTCGGTGATCTTCATGGAAATTCCCTTTGGTGCCCTTGCGCAATTCCGCGCTCGGGGAACGCTGGAGACCCGTTTGATCGGGTATTCTTCACGCGAACCGGCGCCCGCTCCGCTCGCAAACGGGACGAGCGGGCGCCAAACAATCAGGATGGCCGATGAAGTCGCGTCGGATCAGTCGTGCGGGACGCGGTCGAAGCCGACGCGCAGGCGGTTCCACTCCGAGGTGTCGGCGAAATAGCTGGCGCCCTCGCGCAGATGCTCGCGGATCACTTCCTCGTTCAGGTCGACGCCGAGGCCCGGCGCATCCGGAACGGTGACATAGCCGCCCGACATGTAGTCGGCGTCGAGGCCGGTCACGAGATTCGGCCAGTAATCCTGGTCGAGGCCGTGATGTTCGACGGCGACCAGGCTGGCGATCGACGCGCCGAGATGCACGTTGGCCATGAAGCCGATCGGCGTGCAGCAGGCATGCAGGGCCGTCGGGATGCCGTAGCGCTCGGCATGGTCGGCGATCTTCTTGGTCTCGGTCAGGCCGCCCGACGACAGCATGTCGGGATGGATGATGTCGAAGGCGCGCGTCTCGATCGCCTCGCGGAAGCCCTCCCAGAGATAGAGGTCTTCGCCGGCCGCGACCGGGGTCAGCAGCGCGTCGGCAACCTTCTTGTGGTTGGCGATGTCCGTCCAGGGCAGCGGATCCTCGACCCAGGCGAGATTGTAGGGCTCGAGCGCGTGTCCGATGCGGATCGCCTCGTCGGCGGTGACGAAGCCCTCGCCGAAATGGTCGGTGCAGAGCGATATCTCGTCGCCGACAGCGTCGCGCACCGCCGCCGCGACCTCGGCCGCCAGCTCGACGCCGCGCTCGCTGATGCGCGCGCCCGGGCCACGGCCCGGCACGTACCACTGGTTATACTGCGGATACTCGAACTGGGTCTTGGAGCCGACGAGCGCGCCCGGCGTCGCCTCGAACAGCCGGCCCGGCAGGTCGAACTTGATGAAGGTAAGCCCGAGCGCCGCGCGCTGCTTGACCACTTCGGCATAGGCCTCCGGCGTCGGCGACGCCGGCGCCGGCGTGTCGCCATAGATGCGGACGCGGTCGCGGAACTTGCCGCCGAGCAGCTGGTAGCACGGAATGCCAAAGGCCTTGCCGACTAGGTCCATCAGCGCGATCTCGATGCCGCAGACGCCGCCCGCCTCGCGGCTGTCGCCGCCATAGCTCTTGATCGACTTGAACAGGTATTCGACGTTGCAGGGGTTCTGGCCGATCAGCAGATGCTTCAGCCGCAGGGCGGTATCGGCATTGGCGCCGTCGCGCACCTCACCAAGGCCGTAGATGCCCTGGTTCGTATCGATCCTGACGATCGGATAGTAGCCATGGCCGACGACCGTGGCGACACGGATGTCGGTGATCCTGAGCGCGCTCGGATGCGAACTCATACGCACATTGTTGGCGATCGTCTCAATGGGGGCTTGGTCCAACGCGGCCATCTCGAATCCTCCTTACCGGCGTTTGTTTGTTGTTATTTTTATTGCTATTATCACCAAACAAATAGCGCAACATGTTTTGCAAAATTTCTACCCGCCGATTGACTCCGCGGCACCGCCATAGTCAAAGGCCGCACGCAACAGGTGAACGGAGCTGCAATGGCATCAACGCGCGTGACGATTCAGGATCTGGCGGATCGCCTCGGCCTGTCGAAGTTCTCGGTCTCCCGCGCGCTGTCGGGAAAACCGGGCGTGGCGGAGTCGACCCGAAGCCGGGTTCTGCAGGCGGCACGCGCGATGGGCTACCGCGTCCACGCCGAGACGGGCCACCCCGTCGGACAGATCCTGTTCGTCCGCAGCGAGGCCGACCCGGTGTCGAGCGAGCTCTGGTTCAACATGATGCAGGGCGCCGAGATGGAAGCCGAGCGGCTCGGCTATTCGGTGGTGCCGCGGCAGGCACGCTACCTGAGCAACGCCGCCAATCT
This sequence comes from Pseudomonadota bacterium, assembly GCA_023391905.1. Taxonomy (GTDB): domain Bacteria; phylum Pseudomonadota; class Alphaproteobacteria; order Rhizobiales; family Kaistiaceae; genus Kaistia. Next base: position 3,880 of record JAEWAD010000494.1, read on the forward strand.
CGACCCGTCCGTCGTCGGCCTGATCCTGGCCGTGCCGCGCCCTTCCGACGTCACCGACATCGCCGCCCGCAGCGGCGTGCCGGTCGTCTGCGCCAGCTATGTCGAACCGCTGGTGCGCTTCGACCATGTCGTCGGCGCGGATTGGGAAAACGGCGTCGCCGTCGCCCGCATGCTGACGGGATTGGGGCACCGCCACGTCGCCTATATCCACGGCTCGAACGTGCCGCTCGGCCGGATCGAGCGTTTCCGCGGCTTCAAGGACGGCATGCTCGAGACCCCCGGGACGGTGGTCGAGGACATCGTCTATGACGAGGCCGGCGGCTTCCGCCGCCCTTTCCTCGCCTATCTCAAGAATGGCGGCGCGCCGACCGCGCTGTTCTGCGCGCATGACGGC
>JAEWAD010000113.1 GCA_023391905.1 Pseudomonadota bacterium
GGCTTTGCCGGCGTAATCTACATGGCGCGCTTCGGCGCCGCGACACCGACCTTCGGCGCCGGCATGGAGTTGAACATCATCGCGGCGGCGGTGATCGGGGGCGCGTCGCTCAATGGCGGCTCCGGCACCATCTTCGGCGCGATCCTCGGCATGGCGCTTCTCTCCGTCGTCACCAGCTCGCTCATCCTGCTCGACGTGTCCGTCTATTGGCAGGAGATGATCAAGGGTTGCATCTTGCTCGCAGCAGTTTCCATCGACCACTTCCTGCATCGCAAGAAGTCCTGAGTCTCCAGCGCATCGAAGCAAGATCATGGCCCCCACCACTCCACGCGACGACCTCTCGACCGCCCGCCAGATGCATCAGGCGCTGGTCCTCCACTATCTCGAGGGCAAGACCCAGGCGGAGATCGCCAAGGAACTCGGCCTGTCGCACGCCACCGTCAACCGGCTGATCAAGCGCGGCCACCAGCTCGGCCTCGTCGAGATCAAGATCCGATCGCCGATCGACCACCTGGTCGAGATCGAGACGCAGCTGGTCGCGCTGGGCGGCATCGAGCGCGCCGTCGTCGTGCCATCCGTTTCCGAGAATCCCCGCACGGCCCTGCAGCGGGTCGGCGAGGCGGCGGCGCGGCTGCTGCTCGACACCATCAAGGATGGCGACACCATCTCGATCTCCGGCGGCAAGGGCGTCAGCGCGCTGGTCGCGGGCCTGCAGCCCGGTCGCCGCTACGATGTCGAGGTCATTCCGGCCACCGGGCTGGTCCAGGGCCAGCACTATACCGACGTCAACCACGTCGCCTCGCTGATGGCGGACAAGCTCGGCGGCCGCGCCTACCAGATCCACGCGCCGCTCTTCGCCGACTCGCCGGAACAGCGCGACATGCTGATGAACGTGCGCTCCGTCGGCGACGTGTTCCGCCGGGCGCGCGAAGCGGATGTCGCCGTTGTCGGCATCGGCTCGATCCTCAGCGATGACTCCAGCTACTACGACCTGCATCCCTCCTCGGTCGCCGACCGCCGCGCCATCGAGCAATCCGGCGCGACGGGCGAATTGCTCGCCCATCTGATCGGCCGCGACGGCCAGCTTTGCGACTACACGCCGAACCGGTCGCTGGTATCGCTGACCCTGGACGAGTTCGCGACCATTCCCCGCTCGATCGGCATCGCCAGCGGCGCCAGCAAGATCGCGCCGGTGCTGAGCGCCATGCGCGGCAATCACCTCGACATCATCGTCACGGACGAGGCTACCGGCCTCCAGGTCCTCGATCTCGCCCGGAAGGAAGCGGCATGAGCTCGCAGCAGATCCAGCGCCGCATCGGCAAATCCGGCATCTCCGCCTCGGCCGTCGGTCTCGGCACATGGGCGATCGGCGGCTGGATGTGGGGCGGCACCGACGAGGCCGCCTCGATCCGCGCCATCGAGGCCTCGATCGAGGCCGGCATCAGCCTGATCGACACCGCGCCGGCCTATGGCCTCGGCCGCAGCGAAGAGATCGTCGGCAAGGCGATCCGCGGCAAGCGCGACAAGGTCGTGATCGCAACCAAATGCGGGCTCAACTGGCATTCCGGCAAGGGCAACCATTTCTTCGACCAGGACGGCAGGCCGGTGCACCGCTATCTCGGCGCCGATGGCATCGCCTATGAGGTGGAGCAGAGCCTGAAGCGGCTCGGCACCGATCATATCGACCTCTACATCACGCACTGGCAGGATCCGACGACGCCAATCGCCGAGACCATGGCGGCGCTGGAGAAGCTCAAGGCGCAGGGCAAGATCCTCGCCATCGGCGCGTCCAATCTCGGCGTCGACGATCTCCATCAATACATCGCCGCCGGCCGGCTCGACGCGATCCAGGAGCGCTATTCCGCGCTGGACCGCGAGATCGAGGAGAGGATGCTGCCGCTCGCCATGCGCAACGACATCGCGACGCTTAGCTATTCGTCGCTGGCGCTCGGCCTGCTCACCGGATCGATCGATCCGTCGCGCGAGTTCAGCGGCGATGACCAGCGCCTCGACAATCCGCGCTTCTCCGTCGCCAATCGCGTCAAGGTTTCCCGATTGAAGACGGCCGTCATCCCGATCATCGCGAAGCACGAAGCTTCGATGGCGCAGGTCATGATCGCCTGGACGCTCGCCCAGCCCGGCATCACCTTCGCGCTCTGCGGCGCGCGCAACCCAGAGCAGGCGATCGAGAATGCACGGGCCGGAGAAATCCGCCTCGACGCCGACGATCTCGCCTCCCTCGATGCGGCGCTGGCGACGCATCTCGTGGCCATGGACGCCTGAGCGAGAAAGCAGAACCCGATGAACCGCACCGAAACCCTCGCCGCCCTGCGCGGCCGGCCGGATGTTGCCGTGCTCGTCATCGGCGGCGGCATCAACGGCATCAGCGTGTTCCGTGAGCTGGCGCTTCAGGGCGTCGATGTCGTGCTCGCGGAAAAGGGCGACTATTGCAGCGGCGCCAGCGCTGCCCTGTCACGCATGGTGCATGGCGGGCTTCGCTATCTGGAGAACGGCGAATTCAAGCTGGTGCGCGAAGCCCTGGTGGAACGCGACCGGCTGCTGAAGAACGCGCCGCATTATGTGGCGCCCCTGCCCACGACGGTGCCGATCTTCGACATCTTCTCCGGCATCGCCAATGGCGCGGTCCGCTTCCTCGGCCTGACACGCCGCCCGAGCCGGCGCGGCGCCTTCGTCATCAAGGCCGGGCTCACGCTCTACGACCGCTTTACATCGGCGCGGCAACTGATGCCGGCGCACCGGTTTCGCGGCCGGGCCGAGACGCTCAAAGCCTGGCCGGCAATCAACCCGGCGATCCGCAGTTCCGCCACCTACTACGACGCCTGGGTCAGCCGGCCGGAGCGGCTCGGGCTGGAAATGCTGCTCGACACCCTTGCCGCCCAGCCTAAGGCGCGCGCGCTCAACTATGCGGCCGTCGCGTCCGACGCCTCCGGCCTTGTGCTCACCGACACGCTCACCGGCGAAACGCAGCCGATCCGCCCGAAGCTCGTCATCAACGCCACCGGCGGCTGGATCGACATGACCAACGAGGCAATCGGTGCCGCCGCGCCGCGGATGATGGGCGGCACCAAGGGCTCGCATCTGATCGTCGACAACGCGGCGCTATACCGGGCGCTCGACGGCCACATGGTCTATTACGAGAACGAGGACGGGCGCATCTGCATCCTGTTCCCCTATCTCGGCAAGGTGCTGGTCGGTTCGACCGATATCCGCGTCGACGATCCCGACACGGTACGCTGCGAGGCTGACGAACGCCGCTACATCCTGCAGTCGCTCGCCTTCGTCTTCCCGTCGATCCCGGTTGCCGACGACGAGATCGTGTTCCAGTTCTCCGGCGTCCGGCCCCTGCCCGCCAGCAAGGACAGCTTCACCGGCCGCATCCCGCGCGATCATTTCTGCGAGTTCGTCGAGGCAACCAACCGGCTCCCGGCAACGCTCTGCATGATCGGCGGCAAGTGGACGACCTTCCGCTCGTTCGGCGCACTGGCAGCCGACATGGCGCTGGAGCGGCTTGGCGCAAAACGCCAGGCTGGCACCGAGGACCTGGCCATCGGCGGCGGTCGCGCCTTTCCGGCAGACCCCGCCCCGTGGATCAGCGGCCTGGCGCAACGGCACGGCCTGAGCCCGGACTATGCAGAACGCTTGTTCGAACGCTACGGCACCTCGGCCGCGGCAATCGCCGCCGATATCGCCAAGGCGCCCATCGAGATGCTGCCGGGATCGGATTATTCGGCCAGCGAGATCGCGGGGATCGTCGAGCGCGAGCAGGTCGAAACCCTGGCCGATCTGTTCCTGCGCCGCACCACGATCGCCATCACCGGCAGCCTCACACCCGATCTCGTCGACGCCGCCCTCGCCATCCTCGCCGCACAGAAGGGCTGGGACGCGGAACGATCCGCCTGCGAACGCGCATCCTTCCTCGCCCTGCTGGCGGGCCAGCACGGCATCCGTTTTCCCGATTGCACTGAGACAAACGACCAAAGGAGCGCGCTATGCGCCTGAACAAGAAAGCCCGCATGAACCGGCTCTTCGGCGGCGGCCGCTGCCTCGACGTCGCCATCGATCACGGCGTCTGCAACGAGCCGAGCTTCCTGTCCGGCCTCGAGGACATGGAAGGCGTCGTCTCGCAACTGGTCGCGGCCGGCCCCGACGCGATCCAGATGAACTATGGCCAGGCCGACCTGCTGCAGGCCGTGCCCGGCAAGGACAAGCCGGCGCTGGTGATGCGCATCGACATGGGCAATCCCTATAACCGCATACGCCACCGCGCGATGTGGGCGGTGTTGCAGAACGAGGCGGAGCCGCTGATCGGCGCGATCGAGATGGATGCGGCCTGCGCCGTCGTCAATCTGTTCATGCTGCCCGACGAGCCCGACCTGTTCCGGCAATGCGTCCAGAACATCGCCCGCGTCCGCGCCGATTGCGACAAGTACGGCATGCCGCTGATGATCGAGCCGCTCGCCATGCTGCCGGTCGACCAGAATGGCGGCTACATGGTCGATGGCGACGCCGAGAAGATCGTGACGCTGACGCGGCTCGCCCGCGAGATGGGCGCCGACATCGTCAAGGCCGACCCGACCACCAACCCCGAAGACTTCCACCGCGTCGTCGAGGCGGCGCGCTGCCCGGTGCTGGTGCGCGGCGGCGGCAAGGAGGATCTGCGTGCCGTGTTCGACAAGTCGGCGGCGCTGATGGCCCAGGGCGCGCTCGGCATGGTCTACGGCCGCAACATCTACCAGCACGCCAACCCGAGCGCCGTCGTGCGCGGCCTGATGGCGATCATCCACGACGACGCGGACGGCGCGGCCGCCTGGGAACTCTATCAGGCGGCATAGAGGCTTCGGCTTCGGGAGGAACCCATGGGCGATTACATTCTCGGCCTCGACGCGGGCAACACCGTCATCAAGGCGGTCATCTTCGACAAGACCGGCCGCGAACTGGCGCTCGCCGCCCGCGATGGCCATTCCTCCATGCCGAAGCCAGGCCATGTCGAGCGCGACCTGAACGAGCTGTGGCGCAATGCCGTCGCGGTCATCGGCCAGTGCATCGACCAGGCCGGCATCGACGCCGGCGAGATCCTCGCCATCGGCTGCGCCGGTCATGGCAACGGCCTCTACGCACTGGATCGCGACGGCGCGCCGCTGATCGGCATCCAGTCGCTCGACACCCGCGCCGTCGGCATCGTGGCAGACTGGGCGAAACAGGATGTCGGCGCCCGTGCCTATGCCCATTGCCTGCAAAGGCCCTGGGCGGCGCAGACGCCGACCCTGCTCGCCTGGCTGAAGCACCACGCGCCGGATCTGTTCGCCCGGATCGGCACGGTGTTCCTGTGCAAGGATTTCGTCGTCAACCGCCTGACCGGCGCGCGATCGACCGATACCTCCGACATGTCGGGCTGCGGCCTGCTGCAGATGCCGGACCGGCGCTACGAGGCCGACCTCATGGCCGCCTATGGCCTCGAAGACTGCATGGCGCTGCTGCCGCCTGTACTGGAATCGGCCGAAATCGCAGGCAGGATCACGGACGATGTCGCGGCCCTGACCGGCCTTCGTGCCGGGACGCCGGTCGTCGCCGGCCTGTTCGACGTGGTGGCGAGCGCTGTCGGTTCGGGCGTTACCCGTACCGGTGCTGCCTCGGTCATCGCCGGCACCTGGAGCATCAACCAGGTGATCACCGACGAGCCGATCCGCGATCCCTCGGTCTTCATGGTCTCGACTTTCGATCCCGCGCGCTACCTGGCGATCGAATCGAGCGCCACCTCGGCCGCCAATCTCGAATGGATCGTGCGCGAATTCCTCGAGCACGCGGCGGATGGCGACAGGTCGCCTTTTGAGCTCTGCAGCGAACTGGTCGCCTCCGTCGACCCGGAGGGCGATGTCCCGATCTACCACCCATTCCTCTATGGCTCGCAGCAGAACGGCGGTGCCCGCGCCGGCTTCTATGGCATCGCGGGCTGGCACACCCGCGCCCACATGCTGCGCGCCCTGTTCGAAGGTGTCGCCTTCGAGCACAGGCGCCATGTCGACAGGCTGCGCGGCGCTGGCGCGCGGGTCGACGAGATCGTACTCTCCGGTGGCGGCTCGCGCAGCAAGATCTGGCCGCAGATCTTCGCCGATGTTCTCGGCGTCCCCGTCACCGTGGCGCGCAGTCGCGAAACCGGCGCTCTGGGCGCGGCCATCGCCGCCGCCGTCGGTGTCGGCGCCTTCGCCGATTTTGGCGCGGGAGCTGCCGCCATGACCGCCGCCGCGCGCAACTACCGGCCTGACAACGCGATTTCCCCCGCCTACGATCGGCGCTATCGCATCTTTGGCGAGATCAACCAGGCCATGACCCCGATTTGGCAGCGCATCGCCGCTGAACAGGCGCAGAATTGACCCAACCTGCCTCCTCTCCCTTCGGCGAATACGACTATGTCATCGTCGGCGCCGGTTCCGCCGGTTGCGTGCTCGCCAACCGGCTCTCCGCCGACCCGCGCAACCGGGTACTCCTGCTCGAGGCCGGCGGCAGCGACCGCTACCATTGGGTCAATATTCCCATCGGCTATCTGTTCTGCATGGGCAATCCGCGCACCGACTGGATGATGAAGACAGAGCCCGAGCCGGGCCTCAACGGACGCAGCCTGAACTATCCACGCGGCAAGGTGCTGGGCGGCTGCTCCTCGATCAACGGCATGATCTACATGCGCGGCCAGGCGGCCGATTATGACGGCTGGCGGCAGGCCGGCAATGCCGGCTGGGGCTGGGACGACGTCCTGCCCTATTTCGTGAAATCCGAGGCCCATCACGGCGGCGACAGCGCGCTGCATGGCGGCGGCGGTGAATGGCGCGTTGAAAAGCAGCGCCTGTCCTGGCCGATCCTCGATGCGTTTCGCGATGCCGCCGAAGAGCTCGGCATTCCGCGCACCGACGATTTCAATACCGGCACCAATGAAGGCTCCGGCTATTTCGAGGTCAATCAGAAGAACGGCGTGCGCTGGAACACGTCGAAGGCGTTCCTGCGCGATATCGAGAGCCGGCGGAACCTGCGCGTCGTCACCGGAGCGGAGACCGAGCGGCTGACGCTTGACGGCGCTCGTGTCACCGGGCTCGTGTTCCGCAAGGACGGCCATTTGCATGCGGTGAAGGCGGGACAGACCATCCTCGCCGCCGGCGCGATCAACTCGCCCAAGATCCTGGAACTCTCCGGCGTCGGCCGGCCGGACCTGCTGTCCGACCTCGGCATCCCGGTCCGGCACGCGCTGAAGGGCGTCGGGGAGAACCTGCAGGACCATCTGCAGATCCGCACCGTGTTCAAGGTCAGCAACGCGTCGACGCTCAACCAGCGCTACCACAACCTGGCCACCCGCGCCGCCATGGGGCTCGAATATGCGCTCAGGCGCAGCGGCCCGCTGTCGATGGCGCCGAGCCAACTCGGCATCTTCGCCAAGAGCGACCCGCGGCTGGAGACGCCGGATCTCGAATATCACGTCCAGCCGCTGAGCACGGATCGGCTCGGCGAACCGCTGCACAAGTTCCCGGCGGTGACGGTCTCCGTCTGCAATCTGCGACCCGAAAGCTGCGGCACGGTGCACATGGCCTCACCGGACCCGCGCGAGGCCGCGAAGATCCGACCGAACTATCTCTCGACGGATCGGGATCGCCAGGTCGCGGTGGCGTCGATCGAACATGCGCGACGCCTGATGAAGACCCGCGCCATCGCCCGCTTCTCGCCGGAAGAGATGCTGCCAGGCCCGCAATTCGTTTCCGGGAGCGAGCTTCTGAGCAAGGCCGGCGATATCGCGACGACGATCTTCCACCCGGTCGGCACCTGCAAGATGGGCCGGGACGACATGGCCGTGGTCGACGACCGGCTGCGCGTGCATGGGCTCGACGGCCTGCGCGTGGTCGACGCCTCGATCATGCCGAGCATCGTTTCCGGCAACACCAACTCGCCGGTCATCATGATCGCCGAGAAGGCCGCCGACATGATCCTGCGGGACGCGCGCTAAGCAAGGGACCCCTTCCGCAGGAACATCGACGCACAAGCCGCCACGCGGCTCGTCCTCTTACTCTCAGGCAACAGGAAGCCGTGCCCAGCCTTCGCGACGGGCACGGCCTGAGGGATCAGCGCATCGTCGGCATGACGAAATCGGCACCGGCCCGGATGCCGGTCGGCCAGCGGCTGGTGATGGTCTTGAGCTTCGTATAGAAGCGCACGCCCTCCGGCCCGTGCATGTGATGGTCGCCGAACAGCGACGCCTTCCAGCCGCCGAACGAGTGGAACGCCATCGGCACCGGGATCGGCACGTTGATGCCGATCATGCCGACCTGGATCTGGTGCGCGAACTCGCGCGCCGCGTCGCCGTCGCGGGTGAAGATCGCGGTGCCGTTGCCGAACTCGTGGGTGTTGATGAGGCGCGCCGCCGTGGCGTAGCTG
>JAEWAD010000129.1 GCA_023391905.1 Pseudomonadota bacterium
GGATGATGGTCCAGTATTGGAAGTCGTTCCGGCCATGAGGGGCGGGTCCCAAACGAAAACGGCGTCCCGCTTGCGCAGGACGCCGCCATTCCCGGCCCTGAGGCCAGGTCTTACTTCGGCACGGCGATCTTGCCGAGGCGCAGGAACTGCGTCTCGCCGGAATGGTCGTCGACGCCGTCATTGTCGGTGATCGCGTAGCCATTGCCGGCGGCGTCGAGGGCAAAGCTCTCGATCTTGTCGAGGACATAGCCGTTCGTCGCCTGCAGCAGCGGCAGAAGGTCGGTGAGGTCCTGCTTCGTGACCTTGGGCAGTTCGCCGCCGAGCGGGGCAGCGGTGACGCCGTCGAGCGAGACGAAGGTCAGCTTCTTGATCTTCGCGTCGCGGCCGATCTGGTTGTCGCGCTCGATGGCGACGAGGCCGCCCGGCACGGCGGTGAGCTCGGAAAGGCCGACCCAGCCCTTTTCCGCCTTGTCGAGCGGATAGTGCACGGCGGACCATTCCTTCGACGCGGGCTTGTAGGCGAGGAGCTTGGTGAAGCCCTTCGGATCGTCCTTCCATTCGCGCTGCACGGCGACCCAGACGGTCTCGTCGGCACCGGAACCGGTCACCGTCACGCCCTCGAAGCCGAAGCGCGTGGCGTGGGCCGCGAGCGCCTCGGGAAGCGCGATCTCCTCCTGCACGACGCCCTTGGCGTCGACGCGGACGAGCGAGGACTGGGTCTTGTTCTTCTCGCGCTCGGGATTGCCTTCCGAGGCGAGCCAGAAGCCGCCGTCGCTCGAGAGCGCGATGCCCTCGAGGTCGAGCTTCTCGACCGGCTTGCCGTCCTTGGTGACGGTGATCTCCTCGGTGATCAGCGCCGGCGTCTTCGTGGCGTCGATCGTCAGGATGCGGCCGATCGACTGGGCGCTGTCGATGACGGCGTAGAGCTTGCCGGCTTCCCTGGCGTCCGCGACGGTGCCGGAGAGCGCCGCCCAGGCGATCGGCTTGCCGTCCTTGTCGGCCGAGGTGATGGTCGGGTAGGCGGCCGGCGCGTCGCTGCGCTCGTAGATCGTCACGACGGAGCCGATCAGGCCGTCCTCGCGCAGGTCGTTCTCGGACGCCGTGACGAAGAGCTTGCGCGCGGGGATGGCGAGAAGGCCCTCGGGGCCGATGCCGCCCGGCAGCGCCTGCAGCAGCGTCGGCGCCTTGCCGGCCCCCTCGTCCTTGTAGACGCCGACCAGCGAGGCGCGCTCGGAGCCGACGAAGATCAGATGATCGTCGCCGAAGCTGCCGACTTCGGCGCCTTCCGGCTCGTTGCCCTTCTTGTTGCGCTTCTCGGGATAGTGGCCGAGGCGGACGGTCTCGTATTCGAGCGCGGTGCCGCTCTCGTAGTCGACGGTGCCGTCGGTCTTGAAGATGGTGAAGCCGCGCGAGCCGCCCTTCCAGTCGCCCTCATTGGCGGTGACGAAACGCGTCGCGTCGATCCACTGCACGCCGTCCGGCTCGCGGGCGACCTTCTCCATCTTGCCGGAGAGGTCGATCACGCCGTCCTTCTCGACGTCGATGCCGTCGAGGTCGACGGCGCCGGCGGGGAAGTGGTTCACGACCTTGCCGGTGGCGAGGTCGGCGATGACGATGTGGTTGTTTTCCTGCAGCGTCAGCACGACCTGGTTCTGGTCGTTGATGTCGACGAATTCGGGCTCGGGATCCTCCGGCGCGATCGCGGCGAGGCCGGCCACGTCGATCGTCGCCTTGGCGGCGCAATCGACGCCGTCGGCGCCGACCGCGAAGCTCACCAGCGCGCCGCCCGGCAGCTGCGGAATGGCGCCGTCATTGATGTCCTCGTCGCGCTCGTTCTCGATCGCGATGGCGAGGAACTTGCCGTCCGGGCTCCTGGCGAGCGAATCGGGCTGGCCGGCGAGGTCGCAGGTCGCCTTGACCGTCTTCGAGGCGAGGTCGACCACGGCGAGATGGCCCGAGGGCTCGCTCTTCGACTTCGAGGTGACGACGCCGACATAGGCGCGGCCGCCGATCACGACGGTCGAGGTCGGCTCGCCGCCGAGCGCGACGGTGCCGGCGGGCTTCGGCGCCTTCGGGTCGGTGATGTCGATCAGGCCGATGCGCTGGCCCGGGCTGTCGGTATAGACGAGCGTCTGGCCGTCCTCGGTCGCGGTGATGATCTCCGCAACGGTCGATTTTTTGGCGTCGGCATCCCCGGGAAGGTTGTCGACGACATGGAACGTGCTGATGCGGTTGAACATCTCGGCGGCATCAGAGGCGAGCGCGGTGCCGGCGAGGAGAGAGGCGGCGAGCGCGCCGCGCAGGATCGGCTTCAACATGATTTCCCCAATCATTTCATGGCCCTCGCAGGCGCAGACGCCTGGATCGCGGCGCAATAGAGCGGCGGTCGATGACGTCGGGATGACGGTTGCGTGACAGTTTCGTGCAACTCGTCCGGCCCGTTCGGGAAGATTTCCACAATCCTGTCACGGGGTGGCTGGACAGGCCGGGGGGGCTTTGCTACATACCGCCTCGTTCCGGGGCGCCGCAGCGCAGGTTGCGACGCCGCCAGACGATGGGTGCATAGCTCAGTTGGTAGAGCAGCTGACTCTTAATCAGCTTGTCCTAGGTTCGATCCCTAGTGCACCCACCACCGATTTCGGCAGGCGAGCCGCAGATCTCTAGAGATCGGTCCCGCTGCGTCGCTTTCGGGTGCATAGCTCAGTTGGTAGAGCAGCTGACTCTTAATCAGCTTGTCCTAGGTTCGATCCTTAGTGCACCCACCACTTCAAAAGGCCGCCTGGTTCATCGAACGGGCGGCCTTTTCCGTTTCAGAGCGCCGAGAACGCGAGATCCATGACATCCGCTGGGAGGTCTCGCGTGCGAGACCGGCGGCTATTTCTCGATGGGGGCACCATGCAGGTTGTCGGCGCGCTCGTTCTTTTCGGGCTTTGGGGCTGCCTGCTTCTCTTTCAGGCGTTCGCGTTCTTCGAAGGCCTGGATGCCTGGTTCGGCCTCGGAACGGTTGCCTCGATCCTTGCCTTCGTGGTGGCGGTCCTTGCAGGACAGCTCGGTTCGGTGGCCATGATCGTTGTCGCGATCTACGGGATGATCCACGGCTGGGGCTGGCCCTGGTGGCAGGCGGTCGCTGTTGCCTGTCCGTTGCTGGCCATCGGCTTCCTGATGGCGGGCAGTCTCGGGATCACGACCGTGATGCTGAGGGCGTTCCGGCGGTTCTAGATCTGCGTGTCGGCCGCGACAGGGGCATCGAGTTCGTTCGTCACCCGCACGCGAACATCCGCGGATCCCGGGGGCGGCTCGAGGCCGAGCGCCGCATAGAAGGCGACGACGCTTCCCCCGCGCGCGACCGAATCGTCATAGTCGACGACGCTGACCGGGCCGACATAGCGCGACAGCAGCGTGATCTGGCGCTCGTAGTCGAAAAGTTGCGGGCTGTGCACGGTCATCAATTCCTCGGCGCTGACCGACAGGGTCTGCTTGCGGGCCATTTCGGCCGCGAGCGAGCTGGCAAACGCGCGCTTCTCCCGGACGAAGATCAGAACGGAAACGTCGAACGGCGACAGCCAGCGGCGCAGGCGCTTCAGATAAGCCTCCCGCGCCGGCCAGTACGCGGACGGATCCGGCCAGGATGCCGAGGTCCAATCCATGCCGAGGACATGGCGATAGAGCGGTTCCGAGCTGATCACGATCCGATCCAGCGGATGCGCGGCCTTGCGAACGTAGCTACGGAATATGGCTGCCCGCGCGCGTTCCTCGGGCCTGTCGCCGGCAAGGCAATGCGCGAGATCGTGATGGGGATGGCTGGACGGTATCAGCGCTCGCGGCGGCACGGGATAGAACAGGCCGCGCTCGCGGTCATAGGGGCGATGATCGTGCAGCACCTTCTGGATGCTGGTGGTGCCGGTCTTGTGCGTTCCCACATGCAGAAGGAGGCGGGGCTTCCGTCCGAATCTCCACACGACCTTGCCTCGATATTTCCTGCCTGGGAGGCCCGATCTAGCACGGTACCTGCGGACGACGCTGCCTAGATCGCGTCGTCGTCCCCGGCCGGGCCGCCTTCGCCTTCGAGGCGGGCGATCTGCTTGGCGTCCTGGCGGGTGAATTTCAGCCGGACGCCGGCGCCGAACCCATCCGCCTCGGGGAGGAGGACCGCGCCGAAATGCTCCAGCGCATGGAGGATCGCCTCGGATTCCACCTCCGATTCGAGAAAGGCGCTGCCGCTGTCCTCGGCGAGGCGCATCTGCTCGACGTCGAGGCCGGCGCGGCGCGCCAGAACCTCGAGGCTGACACCGGTCAGCGCGCGCGCCGCGGCGATCAGGCGACCGGTCAGAAAGGGGGGCTCGAACATGTTTCCTCCTGGCTGGGCGTTCATCATGGAGCGCCCGTCGCACCATCGCAACCCGGGGGAGGCAGGCCGTCCGCGCGCCGTGTGGCAGACGCTCCCTGCGGATTGCCGCGCCCTTTCGTCGGTGGTCTACTGGTTCTCCCGAAGGCCCAGATGGTGCGGTGACATGAACGTGGTTCAATGCAGGATGGCGCGGGCAGGACTTGGCTGGAGCGTCGAGGATCTCGCGCTCCGGTCCGGCGTTTCGCTGGACGCCGTGACGCGGTTCGAGGGCGGCGAGACGGTCGCGCCGCGTGTCGATCAGGTCCTTCGCGAGACGCTGACCGCGGCCGGGGTGATCTTCGAGGATGACGGCCAGCTGGTCGAGGGCGGTCCGGGCGTGCGCCTGCGCCGCGCGCAGCGCGACGAGGGCACGCGGCCCGAGGAACTGAGCTCCGCCAACGACGGCTGATCGGCTTCTCAGCGCCGGGCGCGCGCCGCCTGGCCGGGACGGTCGGGAATCGCCGTGCCGAAGACGTGGTCCCAGAACAGGGTCGTCACGCCGAAATTGCCCTCGACGTCGTTGTGGTGGTGCAGGGCGTGGCGGCGCTTCACCGTGTACAGGTAGCTGCCATGCGGCGGATGCCAGTGATGCAGCACATGGTGGACGAAGCTGTAGCCGACATAGCCGGTGACGACGCCGGCGGTGAAGCCGCTGGCGATGCCGAGCCCGAACAGATGCCAGCTCGGCCAGAAGACGACTGCCGCGATGACGACGAAGCTGAGCCAGATCGGCGTGCCGATCAGGTCGGTCGGCGCGGCGTGATGCTGGTCGTGCAGCTCGCGGAAATAGACGACGTTGTGCAGGACGCCGCGGTGGATCAGGTATTCCGCCAGCGTCCAGACGAACAGTCCGATCGCATAGGCGGCGATCCAGGCCAGTGGATTGATCGACCCCTGCCAGAAGATCGCTGCCACGACCAGGCCGGCGAGCGTGGCCGGGTAGATGACGAAATCGGAATAGTAGGTGACCGGTCTCAACTGCATTTCAAAAAACCCAGTCTCGATACGCGCCGGAAAGATGCTCCCATGAATTGAGCCAGCTTAGTGGCTGGACCACAAGTGGCGAACCGATCCTGCTCGCAAATATGTTTACGCCGCGTAATCGGAGGGCGCGCGCAGGTGACGGAGGCTGGACGGCATGGCATGGTCGCGCCATGCGCACCTTCCTTCTCTGCCTCGCCCTCTGCCTTCCCACGCTGTCGCAGGCCCTCGATCTCGGCGTTCCCGCCGATCGGGCTCTGGTCGCCGGCCCCGTCTCCGATACGCCGCCGCATCTGACCCGGGTCAACATCATCGACGGCACGGATGATCGCGATTCGCTCACCGCGATCGGGCCGTCGCTCGGCCTGTCGCGCGGCGAGATGAGCCGGATCCGCCAGGTTTCGGGCTATGTCGGCTGCCTGTCGCCGTCGCCGTCGGTCGGCTCGGGCGCGCTGTTCCTGACCAACCAGCAGATCCTGACCGCCGCGCATGTCTTCTTCGAGCCGTCGGGCAAGCGGCGCTGGAAGTGCTTCTTCCGGCCGCAGAGCCCCGGCGGGCCGATGATCGACCTCGTCGTCGACGATGGCACGAAATTCGGCTCGAAGCGGCCGAAGGCGGGATCGAACAATGACTGGGCGATCGTGCGGCTGGTCGAGCCCGTCGCCGGCGCCGTGCCGTTCCCGGTCGCGCCGGAGGTACCGGTCCGAAACGGCGACAAGCTGGTCGTCATCAGCGCGCATCCGGCCGACATGGAAAAGGAAGTCGACAAGGACATTCCCGTCGCGCAGGGCTGCCGCGTGCGGCGCGCCATCGACAAGTCGCGCTCGGCGGCGGCGACCTCGTTCTTCCGCACGGATTGCGACGCGACGGGCGCCTCGTCCGGCGGCATGCACCTCTCGCGCGTCAACGGCGAGCTGGTGTTCCGCGGCATCACGATCACGACAGGACCGTGGCGGGATCCCCGCTACAAGGGCGCCCCTTACAGCGAGAAGGGCGGCAGCGTCACGACCGCGCTCGGGACCGACGCTGCCATTCTGGATGCGGGCCGCGCCTTTGCCTCGGGCGGCTTCTGATTAGGCGGACGGAGCGGCTGGCGCATCAGCGCTGCCGCGCGCCGCTGACATAGGCGTCGATATCCTCGCGCGAGACGCCGATGTCGTGCAGCATCCGGTCGTCCATCGACAACAGCATGTTGCGCGCCTTGCGATGGCGGAACCAGCGGGTCAGGCCGTTCGTGTTCTGGGACATGGTCTTCTCCTCTCAAGGCTTCGGCCGTGATGGCCGGCGGCGGCTTGATAGGAGAAATCCGGCCGGCCGGATGTGATGCGGGTCACGCAGCGTAAGGTTGCGCTCGCCGGGGATCAGCCGAGATGGACGGCAGCGGCGCTGCTCGCGCTCGTCGCGCCCTCGAAGCGCGGCAGCAGGTAGATGCAGGCGACGGCCGGCAGCGTGATCAGCGCGAAGGCGATCGCGAGCGCTGGCAGGCCGTACTGGATGAAGGGCGCGACCAGCGCGGTGCCGATCGTCGGCAGCAGCGTGATGGCGAGCATCAGCGCCGCCGAGCCGCGCGCCTCGTCCGGCGCAGAGGCCGCGAGCGATTTGACGAAGCCGACGCCGCCGCGCAGGCCGAGCCCCGCCGTCACCGGCAGCATGATCACGAGCAGGACGACGACGCTGGAGCCGCCGGCGAAGGCATAGGCGAGGAGGGCGAGCGCCGAGGCGCCGACCAGCAGCGTGCCGATCGTCACCAGCCGCTCCGGGCCCCAGCGATTGACGAAGATGCCGGCGAGGTTGGACGTCACCACGAACATCGCCACGCTCAGGAGCTGGAAGACGACGAAGGCGTTGACCGAGCTGCCCATCGTCTCGACCATCACGTAAGGCGCGCTGAACACGAAGGTGATCAGGCCGCCGAGGATCAGCGCGTGGCTGAGCGCGTAGCGCAGATAGGGCGCGTTGCGGAGCAGGCCGAGATAGCTGCCGGGCTTGGCGTCGGCGTCGCGCTCCGGCATCGAGGGCAGCAGCGACGGCCGCACCAGGATGACGAGGCCGACGGCCGCGCCCAGGAC
>JAEWAD010000238.1 GCA_023391905.1 Pseudomonadota bacterium
GTGCTGCCCTTCATCACCGTGATGGCGGCTGTCGCGACCTTTCTCTGCAACGCGCTCCGGGTCGGGCCGCCGGGCGCCTATCTGTTCATCCTCGCCTGCGCCGCCGGCACGGCCATCCACGCGCCGCATCTCAGCATCGTCCACACGGGCCTGCTGGTGCTCGGCGGCGGTGCCCTCGCCTGGATCGCCCACATGGCCGGCGCGCTCGCCTCGCCGCGCGGCCCGGAGCGCCGGGCCGTCGAGCGGTCGGCCAATGCGGTGGCGACCTTCATCGAGACGGTCGGAACGCCGGCCCAGGACGCGGCGCGCCACAATGCGGCGCTCGCCATGCAGGACGCCTGGACGACGCTCGTCTCCTACCAGCCGTCGCGACCGCAGCCGGATGGCACGCTCAGCCGGCTGCGCGCGATCGGCCGCGAACTGAACCTGCTGTTCGCCGAGGCGCTGGACGCCCGCGCGCCCATACCGGCCTCGCTCGCCGAACGGGCACGCGCGCTCGGCGGCGAGGCCCGCTCGCCGGCCCCCGGCACCGAGCGCACCGATCCCGACCATGTGCCGCTCGGCCATCACGGCGTTCTCGCCTCCTATCGTGAGGCGCTGCGTCCCTGGTCGCCGGCCCTGGTCGTCACGGCACGGGTCGGCGTCGCCGCGCTGATCGCCGGCACGATCGGCGCCATTCTTGGTCTCGAGCGGGCCTATTGGTGCATCGCCGCCGCCGTCCTCGTGCTGCATCAGGGGCTCGACTGGGCGCGCACCCTGCAGCGCGGCCTCGAGCGCATGGCCGGTACGCTGGTCGGCCTGCTGCTCGCCGGCGCGATCCTGACCGTGCATCCCGAGGGGCTGTGGCTCGCTGTCACCATGATGGCGCTGCAGTTCACCATCGAGATGCTGGTGGTGCGCAACTATGCGCTCGCCGTGGTCTTCATCACCGCCGCGGCGCTGACCATCGCCTCGGGCGGCCATCCGGTCACCGACGTGCCGCACATGCTCTGGGTGCGCGGCGTCGACACGGTGATCGGCTGTCTCGTCGGCCTGATCGTGTTCGGCCTGTCGCTGCCCCGCCAGACCTCCTCGCGCGTCCGGGCGGAGCTGTCTCGGACGCTTGCCGCCATCGAGGCGACGCTGGCGCCGATGGCGGCCGGCAAGGTCACCACGCCGATGGCCAAGCGGGCGCGCCGCGACCTGCAGCACTCAGCCATCGCCCTGCTGCAGGCCTATGACCGCAGCATCGGCTCGCCGTCGCTGAGCGGCCGCCAGGCCGAGCAGATGTGGCCCGCCGTCGTCACCACGCAGCGCCTCGCCTATCGAGTGCTGGCGACGTGCTGGGCGCTCGAGGATGGCGGCGCCCAGGCCGCGCCGGAAACCGCCCGGACGCTGTTCGGCGCGGACGGAGAGGCCCGCCTCAAGAAGGCGCTGCTCGAACTGCGCTACGCCATCGCGAGCCGGTCGCGACCGCATGTCTCCGTGCCGGTGCCCGCCTTCCTGGCTACCGAGATCGAGCAGGTGCGCGATTCGCTGGTCGTCGGCGGTCCGTAGAAGGCGGCGACGCCGGCTACATTTCGTCGCCTCGCAATCCCGCAGGCAGCGGGCTATAATTTAGGCATCGGAGATCAAGAGGCAGGTGCGACCGGCAGAGTTGCCCGCCTTCGGCGCAAGGCGTCAGGGTCGTTCCGAAGCCAGCGAGCCGATTTCCCGGCGGGGCATGCCTGCCCGAACCCTCCGAAGGATCGCCATGAGCGAAACCGAATCCCCCTACCGTCTCGCCTTCAAGCTGGGCGTGTCCGGTCGTTGCCCGCGCTGCCAGTCGGGCCATATCTTCAGCGGCTGGCTGAAGCTGGCGCCGCGCTGCGAGGTCTGCGGCCTCGACTTCTCCTTCGCCGACCCGGCCGACGGCCCGGCCTTCTTCGCGCAGCTCGTCGGCGCAATCCCGGCGGTCGCCTTCGCGCTCTGGATCCAGTTCAAGTACGAGGCGCCGCTCTGGGTCCACTTGATCACGACCCTGCCGCTCCTGCTGATCCCGACGCTCTTGCTGCTCAGACCGATCAAGGGCTGGCTGGTCTGCTCGCAATATCTGCACCGCGCCGAAGAAGGCAAGCTGCACAACAGCGAGTAGGCGGGGCCCACCCGATCCGGGCTACGCCGGCCCAAGGCCGGCGTCTCGTGTTTGGCAAACCGGATTGAAGCTGGCCTCGGCGCGCATTGTCGAGCCGGACGACGACCGGCTTTCCCGGCGTCGCTGCCCGCTTCCGTCACAGCTCGATGACCGCCGCCTCCTTGCCGAGGACGGCGACGGCGCTTTCGGCGACGTGCAGATGGTGGGTGAAGACGATCACCTGCGTGAAGGCGCCGAGCTCGCCGAGCAGGCGAAAGCCGTTCTCCGTGCGCGTCTCGTCGAAGGTGATGAAGAGATCGTCGGCGATGAAGGGCAGCGGCGTCGCGCGGCGGGCGTGTTCCTCGATCGCCGCGACGCGGAGCGCCAGGAAGAGCTGGTCGCGCGTGCCCTCCGACATCGCGTCCGGACCGAGCAGCTGACCGTCGCGGATCGCCGCCAGCCTTGGCGGATCCTGGTCATAGTCGATGCCGATGCCGGTCCAGCGCCCGCCGGTCAGCGTCGCGTAGGCGCGCGAGGCGCGCTCGACGATCGGGCTCTGGTGCTCGGCGCGGTAACGCTCGATCGCCGCCGAGAGCAGCCTTGCGGCGACATGATCCCGGCTGAACTGCTCGACCGCCTCGGCGATTTCCGCGACCGCATCCTGCTCGTCCTGCGCGGCCGATGCCGCGCCGTCGCGGCGATCCAGCTCGGCGAGCGCGGCGCGCGCCTGCGTATCGGCCTCGATCGCCGCGTCCCGCGCCGCGCGGGCATCGCC
>JAEWAD010000300.1 GCA_023391905.1 Pseudomonadota bacterium
GTCGTGATAGGGGCTGAGCGCGCGCGTCACCATGGCGGGGCCGAGGTCCGAGCCGCCGATGCCGATGTTGACGACATCGGTGAAGCGGCCGCCGACACCGGCGATCGAACCGTCGCGCACGCCCTCGGCGAAGGCCGTCATGGCGTCGAGAACGGCGTGGACGTCCTCGACGACGTTCTTGCCGTCGACCAGATAGGTCTCGCCGGCCTCGGCGCGCAGCGCCACGTGCAGCACGGCGCGGTTCTCGGTGACGTTGATCTTCTCGCCTGCGAACATCGCATCGCGACGCTCCTGGACGCCGGCGATGCGCGCCAGGTCGAGCAGGCCGACGATGGCGGCCGCGTCCAGGCGGTTCTTCGAATAGTCGAGCAGCATGTCGTCGACGGAGAGCGAAAGGCGGCTGAAACGCGCCGGATCGGCCGCGAACATCTCGCGCATCGTCTGGGCCTCGACCCGGTCGCGGTGGCCGCGAAGTGTCGAGAATGCGCTGGTGATGGCAGCCGCCGTAGCGGCGGTTCGGGCGACGGTCATGGATGGACGTCCTTCGAAGCGATGAGCCTACGGGGCCGTGACGACATACGATGCCGCCGCCGTCGCGGCAAGGGCGGTCGGCGGCCGCCCGCCGTGGTAGCGAGAACATGGCCACGCCATGCTTCGGGAATATGCTAGGATTCGTCCGGTCGGCCCGCCGTCGAATAGTCCTTGGAAATCAATTATCGATACCGCATCCTGCGCCGCGGAGAGGGAATCGTGCAGAGCAAAGCCGACACAGAACTCGTGCGTCGCCAGAACCGCGGCCTCGTTCTCAACGCCGTGAGGCGGGCCGGGCCATTGGCCCGGGTCGAGCTCGGCCGCGAGACAGGACTGAGTCCGGCGACGATTTCCGCGATCACCGGCGATTTGCTGGCCGAGCACATCCTGGTGACTGCCAACATCGACGAGCGCAGCGAACGTCCTCTCGGACGCGGCCGCCCGCGTGTCGCGCTGACGCTGAACGACGAGGCTGCCTATGCGCTCGGGGTCAAGGTTTCGCTCAATACGGTGACCTTGCTGCTGAGCGACTACGCCGGGCATCTGCGCGACCGCAGCCGCTATGCGATCGCCACCATGGGGCCGGATTCGGCGGCCTTCGTGCCGCAGCTGATCGAGATCATCCGCGGCTACTTCGTCGACCGCGCGATCGAGCCGTCGCGGGTTTCCGAGATCTCGATCGCCATTCCCGGCACCACCGACGAGACGACCGGCACGCTGCTCTGGAGCCCGACCGTCTCCGTCGATGTCGGCCCGATCCCGGGACCGATCGGCGACGCGCTCGGCATCCGCACGTCGATGACCAACGACGTCAACATGATGGCGCAGGCGCTGAATTCGCGCGATCCGGTCCGCTTCGGCGGCACCTTCGCCGCGATCTTCATCGCCTATGGCGTCGGCATGGGGCTCTACATCAACGGCAGGCTGTTCACCGGAGCCTTTGGTTCCGGTGCCGAGTTCGGCCATGCCAACCACATGCCGGGCGGCGCGCTCTGCCGCTGCGGCCGGCGTGGCTGCGTCGAGGCCTATGTCGCCGACTACGCCATCTATCGCGCCGTCGAGAACCTGCCGCCGGATGAGCCGCCGACCGAGATCGATCCGGACGCCGAGACGATGCGTGCGCTCGAGGAGCGGGGCAGGGCCGGCGAGGATCGCGTGCGCATGGCCTATCACCAGGCCGGGCTGGCGCTCGGATTCGGCCTGTCGCGGCTGATCGCGCTCATCAACCCTCAACGGGTCGCCTTCACCGGGCGCGGCGTCGCCGCCTTCGACCTGATGGAATCAGGTTTCAAGGCAGGATTGGAAGAGGGCCTGGTGAGCGAACTGGCCCGCATGACCGAGATCGAGGTGTTCTCCGCCGAGGACGATCTCGTCGATGTCGGCATCCTGGCCGGCGCCATGCAGCGCCTCGACCGCGAGATCTTCGCAAGCTCCGACCATGAGCCGGTCATGCTGCCGAAACCCACGGCCAAGGCCGAGCCGCGGGTCGGCGCCAAGGCCTGACGCCGGTTTAGCCGAGCCAGCTCTTGAGGCGCTCCGCCGCTTCCGCCATCTCGCTGGTGGCGCCGGCGAAGGAGAAGCGGATGTGGCTGTGGCCGTGGATACGGTCGAAGTCCGCGCCCGGCGTCGCCGAGATGCCTGCCTCGGCGAGCATCTTCTGCGCGAATTCGGCTGAATCGTTCGAGAAGCGGCGCACCGACGCGTAGATGTAGAAGGCGCCATCGACCGGGAAATAGTCGTCGAAGCCGATCTTCGGCAGCGTGTCGAGCAGCAGGCGGCGGTTCTCCGCATAGCCGGCCTTGATGATCTCCAGTTCCTCGGTCGCGTCGAAGGCGGCGATCGCGGCGCGCTGCGACAGGTCGGGCGCGGAAATGTAGAGGCTCTGCGCGATCCGTTCGACGGGCCGTACGAGGATCTCCGGCAGCACCATCCAGCCGATGCGCCAGCCGGTCATGCAGTAGTATTTCGAGAACGAGTTGATGACGATGGCGCGGTCGCTGGTCTTCAGCGCCGTCTCCGCCACGCCCTCATAGACGAGGCCGTGGTAGATCTCGTCCGAGATGAAGCGGATGCCGAGATCGTCGGCCGCCCGCACGAGGGCCGCGAGCGCTTCCGGCGTCATCATCGTGCCGGTCGGATTGCCGGGGCTCGCGATCAGAATGCCGGCGAGCGGCTTTTCCGCGTGAACCTTTTCGAGCATCGCCGGCGTGATGGCGTGTCGCGTTTCGGCGCTGGTCTCGATCTCGACCACTTCCAGCCCGAGTGCGCCGAGGATGTTGCGATAGGCCGGATAGCCGGGCGAGGCGATGGCGACCCGGTCGCCGGGGTCGAACGCCGCCAGGAAGGCGAGATTGAAGCCGGCCGAAGAGCCCGTGGTGATCGCGATCCGCGACGGCGGGACGGTGACGCCGTGCGTATCGGCATAGTACTGCGCGATGCGCTGCCGGAGCGCCCGCGAGCCCAGCGCTTCCGTGTAGCCGATCCGGCCCTCGTCGAGCGCGGCGCGGGCGGCGTCGAGCACCGCCTTCGGCGCCGTGGCGCCTGGCTCGCCGATTTCCATCCGGATGATCCGCTCGCCCTTGGCGATCCGGTCGAAGGCCGCCGACATGACATCCATGGCGATGAACGGCGCGACAGCGCTGCGGCGCGACGGCGGACGATCTTGGGCTGTCATAGCGATGGGTTCCATCCTGGCGGGAAAAGTCTTGCTATCGCCCCAATTTCTGCGCATCCGTCCAAGGAGGGTGCGGCTGGCGACACGGCGAGCGGCTTCATACAATTGGCCGGCCGCGAGCGAAAGGCCAGACGAGGAGGGGACGGGTGTTCATTTCAGCGCAGCGGGTGATGCGTAGCCTTCTCGGCGGTGTCCTGGGCGCGGCGCTCATAGCGAGCTCGAGCAGCACCCCAGCCGTCGCGCAGTCGCGTCCGTCTCTGGTTCGCGATGCCGAGACCGAGGCGCTGATCCAGGATTATCTGCGACCGATCTTCAAGGCGGCGGGCCTGCGCGCCTCGTCGGTCGAGCTCTATCTGGTCAACAGCCCGGACTTCAACGCCTTCGTCGCCTCGGGCGAGAAGATCTTCGTCAACACCGGCGCGATCATCGATTCGAAGACACCGAACGAACTGATCGGTGTGCTGGCGCACGAGACGGGCCATCTCGCCGGCAATCACCAGATCCAGCTGCGCCAGCAGCTCGAGACCGCCCGCACCATGGCCATGATCGGCAGCGTCGTCGGCATGGGTGCCGCGATCGCCGGCGCAGCCAGCGGCTCGGGCGACGCGGCGCGCGCCGGTGGCGGCATCGCCATGGGATCGGGGGAACTCGTCCGCCGCGGGCTTCTCGCCTACCAGCGCTCCGAGGAGATGGCGGCGGACCGCTCGGCGCTCGACTATCTGGACAAGACGGGCCAGTCGGCGAAGGGCATGATCACCACCTTCGAGCGCTTCGCGGACAACACGCTTTTTTCCAGCCGCGGCTCCAATCCCTATCTCCGCAGCCACCCGCTCCCGACCGAGCGCATCGACCTGATCCAGAGCGACGCCAAGAAGAGCAAGTTCTACAACGCCAAGGATTCGCCGGAGCTGCAGGCGCGGCACGACATGGTGCGCGCCAAGCTGTCGGCCTTCTCCGAGGATCCCATGCTGGTGATGCGGCGCTATCCGCCGGGCGACACGTCGATGCCGGCCCGCTATGCCCGCGCCATCCTCGCCTATCGGACGGGCAATTCCCGCAACGCGCTGGACCAGACCGCGGCGCTGGTTCGCTCGCGCCCGAACAATCCCTATTTCCATGAGCTCCAGGGTCAGGTGCTGCTCGAGAGCGGTCGCGCCAAGGAGGCCGTGGCGCCCCTGCGCAAGGCCGTCGCGGCTGCGCCGAAGTCCGGCCTGCTGCGCATCATGCTGGGCCAGGCGCTGGTCGAGGTCGGCGACAAGAAGTCGATCGACGAGGCGGTCAAGAACCTGACGATCGGCTTGCAGTCCGACCCGGACATGCCGATCGGATACCGCAGCCTGGCGCGCGCCTATGCGCTGCGCGGCGACGTCGCGATGGCCGATCTCGCCACCGCGCAGGGCGAGTTCGCCGAGGGCAAGTTCGCCTCGGCCAAGTCGCGCGCCAAGCGCGCGCAGAGCCAGTTCAAGACGGGGTCGCCGGCATGGCTTCGCGCCGACGACATCGTATCCTATACACCGCCACCGAAGAGCCGATGAGCGACTCGCCAAGTCGCTGTTCGTGCGAACCGTCAAAGGGTCCAGACAGGTGATTGCAATGCCGAGATTTTTCCACGCTGCGGGGATTGCCGCCCTGGCTTTGATGACGACGGCGCCCGCCCAGGCGGCCGAGTTTTCCGAGAGCCAGCGCTCCGAGATCGGAGCGGTCGTGAAGGAATATCTGATGCAGCATCCGGAGGTGATCCGCGATGCGCTGCAGGAGCTCCAGCGCAAGCAGGAGGTCGCGGAAGCGGAGGCGCGCCGTGACGGCGTCGCCAAATACGCGGACCAGCTCTTCAATTCGAAGCGGCACGTCGTGCTCGGCAATCCCGAAGGCGACGTCACGCTGGTCGAGTTCTTCGACTACAATTGCGGCTACTGCAAGCGCGCCCATGCCGACATGGAGCGGCTGCTCGAAGAGGACAAGGGACTGCGGATCATCCTCAAGGAGTTCCCGGTTCTCGGCCAGGGCTCGGAGGAAGCGGCGCAGGTCGCCGTCGTCGTCAGCAAGATCGCTCCCGACAAGTTTCGCGCCTTCTTCGACGAGCTGCTGATGAGCCGCGGTGCGGTCGACGGCGCCCGCGCGCTGGCGGTCGCGGCCGATCTCGGTCTCGACAAGGCCGCAATCCAGGCGCAGCTGAAGGATCCGGAAGTGGGCGCGACCATCAATGAGTCGTACGCGCTCGCCCAGGCGCTCGGCATCAACGGCACGCCGTCCTACGTTCTGCAGAACGACGTCGTTGTCGGGGCCGTCGGCTACGACGCGTTGAAGGAGAAGATCAAATCCGTGCGGGAATGTGGCTCGACGAGCTGCTGATCGTTCGGACGAGATTCATGCGGCACTACCCCCGGAGCGACGGCCCCGGGGCTTTTCCTTTATTCCTCGACCCCCTATAACCGGCCAACCTCGCCGCTAGGGCCAGTCCTGGCGCCGCCTTTGGTAGAAAATCATCGATGACAGTCTCAATCCTGGTTCTCAACGGTCCCAACCTCAACATGCTCGGCAAGCGCGAGCCTGGTGTCTACGGGGCGAAGACCCTGGGTGAGATCGAGGCTGAAACGAAGGCCGCCGGCGAGCGTCTCGGCATGGCCGTGGACTTCCGGCAGTCGAATCACGAGGGCACCCTCGTCGACTGGATCCATGAGGCGCTCGGGCGCTTCCGGGGCATCGTGATCAATCCCGGCGCCTATACGCATACTTCGATCGCCCTCCACGACGCGATCCGCGCGGTCGGCCTCCCCACGATCGAGCTGCATCTTTCCAATGTCTTCGCGCGTGAAGACTTCCGGCATCATTCCTATGTCTCTCCCGTCGCCGCCGGCGTGATCTGTGGTTTTGGAGCCGCCGGCTATGGCCTGGCGCTTCAGGCGCTGCAGCCGCTGGTCGAGTAGGCGCGTGAGAGCGGGCTCAACGAAAGAACAAGAAGGCATGACGAGCAAAAATTCGACGATTGACCAGGATCTGATCCGCCAGCTGGCGCTGCTCCTGACCGAGACGGACCTGACCGAGATCGAGGTCGAGCACGAGGATCTCCGGATCCGCGTCGCGCGCAACGTGACGGTCGCTCCCGCCGCCTATCAGGTGGCTGCACCGGTTGCGCCCGTCGCCGTGGCCCCGGCGGCTGCCGCCGCCGCGCCGGCCGAGGCCAACCTGGCCAGCCACCCCGGCGTCGTGCCGTCGCCGATGGTCGGCACCGCCTACCGTTCGCCGGAGCCGGGCGCCAAGTCGTTCGTCGAGATCGGCGATTCGGTCCGCGAGGGCCAGACGCTCCTCATCGTCGAGGCCATGAAGACGATGAACCAGATTCCCGCCCCGCGCGCCGGCGTGGTGAAGGCGATCATGGTCGATGACGGTCAGCCTGTTGAGTATGGCGAACCGTTGCTGATCATCGAATGAGCGGCGTGGCGCCGATGTTCAACAAGATCCTGATCGCCAATCGCGGCGAAATCGCCCTCCGGATTCTCCGGGCCTGCAAGGAGCTGGGGATTCAGACGGTCGCCGCGCATTCGACGGCCGACGCGGATGCGATGCATGTCCGGCTCGCCGACGAGAGCGTCTGCATCGGCCCGCCGCCCGCCCGCGACAGCTACCTCAACATCCCGTCGCTGCTCGCCGCCTGCGAGATCACCGGCGCCGACGCGATCCATCCCGGCTACGGCTTCCTGTCGGAAAATGCCCGCTTCGCCGAGATCCTCGAGGCGCACAACCTTACCTTCATCGGTCCGAAGTCCGAGCACATCCGCGTGATGGGCGACAAGATCGAGGCGAAGCGCACGGCGAAGCGCCTTGGCATTCCGGTCGTTCCCGGCTCCGAGGGCGCCCTCAAGGACGAGGCGGATGCGATCCGCACCGGCCATGAGATCGGCTATCCCGTCCTGATCAAGGCTTCAGCCGGCGGCGGTGGTCGTGGCATGAAGGTCGCGCGTTCGGCCGACGAGGTCGCCATCGCGTTCGCGACGGCCCGTTCCGAAGCGAAGGCGGCCTTCGGCGACGACGCCGTCTACATGGAAAAGTACCTCGAGAAGCCGCGCCACATCGAGATTCAGGTCCTCGGCGATGGCAAGGGCTATGCCGTGCATCTCGGCGAGCGTGACTGCTCGCTGCAGCGCCGTTACCAGAAGGTTGTGGAGT
>JAEWAD010000313.1 GCA_023391905.1 Pseudomonadota bacterium
CCCTTGTGGGGAGGGCGAGGGAGGGGGTACCACCTCGCGGCTTCCGGGACAGGGTGCCTTCGGATCGATTGGCACCGGTACCCCCACCCCGCCCCACCCCACAAGGGGGAGGGGGACGGGCGCCGCCCCTGCCCCGATTTCGCCCGTCGCCCCTCCGCCCTCATCCTGAGGTGCTTCGCGCCAGCGAAGCCTCGAAGGAGGATCCAGCGGAACTCGGCCGACATGCCGCCCTCGCTGTCATCCCGGGCTTGACCCGGGATCCATCTCTCCACCGCCGCGATCCGGGATCGGCATGGATCCCCGCTTCCGCGGGGATGACGGCGTGCGCCGGCCTGCCGCCCAACAAAAAAGCCCCCTCCGGAGAGGGGGCTCTTGAAAGCATGAAGGCCGAAAGTCTCAGACCCAGCCGCCGTCGACGATGTAGCTCTGGTTGGTGCAGCCGGAGGCCTCGTCGGAGGCGAAGAACAGCACCGGCTTGGCGATGTCGTCCGGGTAGAGCTTGCGCTTCAGGCACTGCTTGTTCATCAGGTCGGCCTCGGCTTCCGGCGTCAGCCAGAGGTCGATCTGGCGCTGCGTCATGATCCAGCCGGGGACGACCGAGCAGACGCGGATGTTGAACGGGCCGAGGTCGCGGGCCAGGCCTCGGGTCAGGCCCTGCACGGCCGACTTCGCCGAGGTATAGGCCGGCATGCCGCCCTGGCCGATCATCCACGAGGTCGAGCCCATGTTGATGATGGCGCCCTTGCCGGCGGCCTTCATGTCCTCGACCACGGCCTGCGCCGCGAAGAACTGGTGGCGGATGTTGACCTGGTAGCGCTCGTCCCAATATTCGGGCGTCACGTCTTCCAGCTTGTGGCGCTGGTCGTGCGCGGCGTTGTTGATCAGGATGGTGATCGGCCCGAGTTTTTCACGCACATTGGAGATCGCTTGCCGAAGCGCCGCGATGTCGCGCAGGTCGCATTTCTCGAAATGCACGGTGCCGGTGGCGGAAAGCTCCTTCACCAGCGCTTCCGACGCCTCGGCGTTGATGTCGAGGAAGCCGACCTTCGAACCCTGCGCGACGAAGTGGCGGACGATGGATTCGCCGATCCCGCTGCCGCCGCCGGTGATCAGGACCGTCCGGTCCCGGAGGCTCGGATAGATGGCGCCGCTGGTCATTGATGTCTCCGTCCCTGGCTTTGTTCGCGGCGCGCGGCCGCGCTGAAACTGCGAAAATGCTTGCGCTGTCTGCAAGCCGCCGGTCACCCGGCCCGCGCCTGTTCTAAGCCAAAGCCGGACCGAGCGGAACCGAAATCTGAGGGGCGTACGTCAGGGGAGGGTCGGGTTGGCTCTCGGTCTGGATCTCACCCCGCAAACTTCTTCGCCCCGAAGACGCACGCAATCACGGCGACCGTCGCGGCGAGCATGCTCGTCGAGACCGGTTCGCCGAGGAGTAACGCGGCGAGCGCCAGGCCCATCAGGGGCTGCAGCAGCTGCAACTGGCCGACGGCGGCGATGCCGCCCAGCGCCAGGCCGCGATACCAGAAGACGAAGCCGATCAGCATGCTGAACAGCGAGACATAGGCGAGGCCGAGCCAGGCCGGTATCGCGATCGCGCCGAGGCTTTCGGGGCGGACGAGGAGGGCGACCAGGAGCATGGGCGGCAGCGACAGCACGAGCGACCAGGAGATCACCTGCCAGCCGCCGAGCCGGCGCGACAACCTCCCGCCCTCGGCATAGCCGAGGCCGCAGACGAGGATGGCGCCGAGCATCAGGAGATCGCCGGCGGGGCTCGCTGCAATCCCTTGTGAAAGGGCGAAGCCGGCGACGGCGGCGCTGCCGAGGCCGGAGAACAGCCAGAAGGCCGGGCGCGGCCGCTCGCCGCCGCGCAGCACGCCGAAGAGCGCCGTTGCGAGCGGCAGCAGGCCGACGAAGACGATCGAATGCGCCGCCGTGACATGGCGGAGCGCCAGCGCGGTCAGGAGCGGGAAGCCGACGACGACGCCGAGCGAGACGATGGCAAGCGGCACGAGGTCGCTTTTCGCCGGGCGCGGCGCGCGCAGGAGGGCGAGCAGCGCCAGGGCGAGCAGGCCGGCGATCGCGGCGCGGGCGACCGTCAGGAAGACGGGATCGAAGCCGGCGACCGCGAGCCGCGTCGCCGGCAGCGAGCCGGAAAAGATCGCCACCCCGATGAAGCCCGAGAGCCAGCCATCCGTCGTCCTGTCCATTTTCTTCCTGTCTCTTCTTTTCTGCGCTCGCGGGGCGGGCGGATCCGGGGCGGCCACTGCAAAACGCCGCCCGCAACAGGCTGAGAAGGCCCGCAGGGCCGTCTCGCAGCACGCCGGCGCGGTCGTGCCATCGATCGGGCGCTCCGGGGCCGTGCGTCCTTCGAGACGGCTTTCTGCGAAAGCCTCCTCAGGATGTTGGGGCGGAGCGTCGGGGTGCGGCCTCCCTCTTGCGCTCGCGTCGTGTCCGGCTGCGTTCACCTCTCTTGGCCGTGACCTTTGCGCGCCGCCGGCGTCGGGACCGTCGCCCCGGCGGAGGCCGGGGCCCATGAACACCGGCCAGGAAAGCTTGGCACGGCTTATCGGCCACAGGCCGGTGTATCTGGATCCCGGCCTTCGCCGGGATGACGGCGGAGCTTGGCACCGCCTTGGTCGTTTCCCGTCGGATCTCTTCGACGGGGCGGTGTTGCGCAACTTGCACCTCGGCGAGAGCGTCCAAGCCCTCGTCTATCCCGCCTTTGCCATCGCCACGCCAGAGACGGTGCGATACAGTTGCGCCAAACTGTGCTGGTCACGGGAGCGATACGGATGGATGCGGGCGGGACGCGGATCGAACGGGTGATGGCGGCGATCCGGGGCCGGGTGGCGAGCCGCAGCCTGCCGGCCGGCGCCAGGCTGCCGTCGATCCGGGCGCTGGCGAAAACCATGCAGGTCTCGGCCGCGACGGTGGTCGAGGCCTATGAGCGGCTGGGCGCGGAGGGGCTGATCCGGGCGCGGCCGGGCTCCGGCTTCTATGTCGCGAGCGCGGCGGCGCCGCTGTCGCTTGCGGCGATCGGGCCGAAGCGCGACCGCGCCATCGATCCGCTCTGGGTGTCGCGCCAGTCGCTCGACGCGGAAACGGGGGATCTGAAGCCTGGCTGCGGCTGGCTGCCGCCCGACTGGCTGCCCGAGGCCGGCATGCGGCGGGCGCTGCGAGGGCTGGCGCGGGCCGAGGGCTCGGCGCTGTTCGACTACGGCACGCCGCTCGGCCTGCCGCCGCTGCGGCAGCGGATCGCCCGCCGGCTGGCGGAAAAGGGGGTGGAGGCGGCGCCCGACGCCATCCTGCTCACCGAGAGCGGCACGCAGAGCATCGATCTGATTTGCCGGCTCATGGTCTCGCCCGGCGACGTCGTGCTGGTCGACGACCCCTGCTATTTCAATTTCCAGGCGCTGTTGCGGGCGCATCGGGTGACCATCGTCGGCGTGCCGATGACGCCGACCGGGCCGGATGTCGAGGCGTTCGCCAGGGTCTGCGCGGAGAGGAAGCCGCGGCTCTACATCACCAATTCGGCGATCCACAACCCGACCGGCGCGATGCTCTCGCCGGTCACGGCGCACCGGATCCTGAAGCTCGCCGACGAGCACGGGATCACCATCGTCGAGGACGACATCTTCGCCGATTTCGAGGTGACGCCGGCGCCGCGCCTCGCCGCCTTCGACGGGCTGGAGCGGGTGGTCGAGATCGGCTCCTTCTCGAAGACGCTGTCGGCCTCGGCGCGCTGCGGCTTCATCGCCGCGCGGCCGGACTGGATCGAGGCGCTGACCGATCTGAAGATCGCGACGACCTTCGGCGGCGGCAGGCTCAATGCCGAGCTGACGCTGGCGCTTCTGCGCGACGGCAGCCATCGCAAGCATCTCGACGGGCTGCGGCTACGGCTTGCCCGCGCGTTCGCCGAGGTGACGCCGAAGCTGAAGGCGCTCGGCCTCCGGCCCTGGATCGAGCCCGAGGCCGGCATGTTCCTCTGGTGCCGTCTGCCGGAGGAGATGGACGCCGCCGACGTCGCCCGCGCGGCGCTGGAAGAGGGCGTCGTGCTGGCCCCGGGCAACGTGTTCAGCGTCTCGCAGACGGCCGGAAGCCATCTCCGCTTCAACGTCGCGCAATGCGCGGATCCCCGCGTCTTCACCGTGCTGGCGCGGGCGATCCGGCAGGCGGCGGCCGCGCCGCTCAGGCGAGAAGGCTCTCCGCCCCCTTCTTCGCCCTGACCGGGATCTTCAGGTAGCGGACGCCATTGTCCTCCGCTTCCGGGAAGCGGCCGGCGCGGATGTTGACCTGGATCGAGGGCAGCAGCAGCACCGGCGCGGCGAGCGTCGCGTCGCGCGTCTCGCGCAGCAGGACGAATCCGTCCTCGCCGGCGCCGCTTGCCGAGGCGCCGACATGCACGTTGGCGGCGCGCTGGTCGGCGACCGTCGTCTCCCAGGCGTAGTGGTCGCGGCCCGGCGCCTTGTAGTCGTGGCAGAGGAAGAGTTTCGTCTCGCCCGGCAGCTCGAGCAGGCGGCGGATCGAGCGGTAGAGCGTGCGCGCGTCGCCGCCCGGGAAATCGGCCCGCGCCGTGCCGTAGTCCGGCATGAACAGCGTGTCGCCGACAAAGGCGGCGTCGCCGATCCGGTAGACGATGTCGGCCGGCGTGTGGCCGGGCGTGTGCATCACCTGAAATTCCAGCGTGCCGAGCGGGAAGCGGTCGCCATCGGCGAAGAGGCGGTCGAAATCGCTGCCGTCGGTCCTGAGGTCGGTGGCGTTGAACATCGGCCGGAAGATCTTCTGCACGGCCTTGATGTGCTCGCCGATGCCGATCTTCGCCCCCGTCTTCGCCTTGATGTAGGGCGCGCCGGAGAGGTGGTCGGCATGGGCATGCGTCTCGAGCGCCCAGACGATGGCGTAGCCGGCCTCTTCGGCGGCGGCGAGGATGGCGTCGGCCGAGCGCACGTCGACCGTGCCGGCGCGGTGGTCATAGTCGAGCACCGGGTCGATCACCGCCGCCTGGCCGGTCGCGGGATCGGCGACGAGATAGCTGATCGTGTTGGTCGGCTCGTCGAAGAAGGCGCGGATGACGGGCGCCGTCTGGCCGGGTTCGTTCGGCATGCTGCAATTCCTTTCGACTGATTGCTTGACATATATATTAGCAATATCTAATTTAGCAATCACTAATGCAAGGGGAAGCGCGATGCCCGCCAAGTTCGATCTCGACCCGTTCGATCTCGCCGCCTTCGAGGCCAATGCCATGGAGGTCGCCGACCTCCTGCGCACGCTCGGCAACGAGCGGCGGCTGATGATGCTGTGCAAGCTGGTCGAGCAGGGCGAGATGACCGTCGGCGCGCTGGCCGAGGCGGTGGCGCTCAGTCAGTCGGCGCTGTCGCAGCATCTCGCCAAGATGCGCGACGAGAACATCGTCGCCTTCCGGCGCGACGGCCAGACGCTCTGGTACCGCATCGCCGACCCGCGCATCGAGGAAATGATGGCGGTGCTGCACCGGCTCTATTGCCGGCAGCCCGCCGCAAGCTGACCCGAAGAAACCCAGAAGAAATCCAAAGGAAGATCATGACCCTGCAACCGATCACGCCCGCCAGGGCCCAGGAGC
Source organism: Pseudomonadota bacterium (assembly GCA_023391905.1). GTDB lineage: Bacteria > Pseudomonadota > Alphaproteobacteria > Rhizobiales > Kaistiaceae > Kaistia. Next base: position 5,600 of record JAEWAD010000313.1, read on the forward strand.
TCGTCGCCGCCGGCGCCGTCCTCGTCGACATCCGCGACCCCGACGAATATCGCCGCGAGCACATCGCCGGCGCGCGGCCGCGGCCGCTCTCGACGCTCGGCCCCGCGCTCGATACCGAGCCCGGCCGCGCCGTCATCTTCCAGTGCCGCTCCGGCGCGCGCACCACGGCGCATCAGGATCGCCTGGCGGCGACGGCCGGCAGCGCCGCCTACCGCCTCGACGGCGGGCTGGACGCCTGGAAGAAGGCGGGACTTCCCGTCGTCGCCGACAAGCGCCAGCCGATCGAGCTGATGCGCCAGGTGCAGATCGCGGCCGGCAGCCTGGTGCTCGTCGGCGCCGCGCTCGGCACCTTCGTCAACCCGGCCTTCTATGCGCTGTCGGCGTTTGTCGGCGCGGGCCTCGTCTTCGCCGGCGCGACGGGCACCTGCGCCATGGCGCGCATCCTGCGGCGCATGCCGTGGAACCGGCCCACGGCCACCGCGGTCTGAGGAGAGAAGCATGACCATCGCGCTCGCGGATCTCCTGGCGTCCGGCTTCGGCTCGGTGGTCGGCTTCATCCTCGCGCTCGTCGGCGGTGGCGGCTCGATCCTCGCCGTGCCGTTCCTCGTCTATGGCGTCGGCGTCGCCTCGCCGCATGTGGCGATCGGCACCGGCACGGTCGCGGTCGCCGTCAGCGCGCTGGCCAATCTGCTGCCGCATTGGCGGGCCGGGCGGGTCAAGTGGCGCTGCGGCGCCGTCTTCGCGCTGTCCGGCGTCGTCGGCGCGCTGGCGGGGGCCGAGCTTGCCAAGGCCGTCGACGGCGCCCGGCTCTTGATGCTGTTCGGCGCGCTGATGGTCGTCGTCGGCCTGATCATGTTCCGCCGGCGCGGCTCGGCCGGCGATCCGGAGGTCCGCCTTTCCGGCGCCACGGCCCGCCGGCTGCTGCCGCGCCTCGTCGGGGCGGGCTTCGGCGTCGGGGCGCTGTCGGGCTTCTTCGGCATCGGCGGCGGTTTTCTCATCGTGCCCGGCCTGATGCTGGCGACCGGCATGCCGCTCGCCTTCGCCATCGGCACCTCGCTGGTCGCGGTCAGCGCCTTTGGCGCCGCGACGGCGTCGAGCTATGCCGCGAGCGGGCTGGTCGACTGGCGGCTGGCGTCGATCTTCGTGCTGGGCGGCCTGGTCGGTGGCCTCGGCGGCGCGGCGCTCGGCCGGAAGCTTGCGGGGCGCAAGGCGCTGCTCGGCCAGGTCTTCGCCGGCGTGGTGATCTCGGTCGGCAGCTACGTGCTGCTCCGGGGCTTCCTCGCCTGACGCCTCACCGCGCCGCGCGGCGGGCCGGCCATTTGGCGATCGCCCGCTGCACGGCGGCGAAGAACATCGCCGTCGTGATGCCGAACATCATCAGCCCGTTCGCGGCCTGCAGCGGCGCCAGCAGCCGCATGCGGTCCTTCAGCACGACATCGCCATAGCCGAGCGAGGTGAAGGTGACGCCGGAGAAGTACCAGGCGGTCTGCATCTCGTCGAAGGCACCGAGCCCCCGGTAGATCAGTGCCCAGAGCGTGATCTGCACGATGTTGCCGAACATCAGCACGATCATCAGCACCGAGAACTGGATGAAGATCGTCCGCCAGGGCACCGGCCCGAGCGGGTGCTTCTCGATATGGGCGAAGTAGCGCACGGCGACGACGGAGGCGAGCGCCTGCAGCGCCAGGCAGGCCGCCATGGCGAGGAAGCCGAAGGAGAGGATGAGGATCACGGCGGCGGTCCGTCAGCCGGTGCGTCTTTCGCCGCCGGGGGCTGGCGCAGCCAGTCCATCATCAGCACGAAGCCGACGGCGAGCAGCACCGGCCCGACGAACAGGCCGAGCAGCCCGTCGGCGAGCATGCCGCCGATGACGCCGATCAGGATGATCGGCATCGGTACTTCGAGGCCGCGTCCGAGCAGCATCGGCTTCAGCACATTGTCGCTGAGCCCGGCGATGAAAGCCCAGACCGCGAAGATCACGGCCGGCGTCGTCGGCTCGGTCAGGAAGACATAGAGGATCACGGGCAGCGTCAGCAGCGTCACCGGCACCTGCACGATGCCGAGCAGCAGCGTGAGCAGGGTCAGCAGCCCGGCCGCCGGCAGGCCGATGGCGAAGAAGCCGATTCCGACGAGCAGCGCCTGCACCACCGCCACGCCGATGACGCCGATCGCCACGCCGCGGATGGTGGCGACGGTGAGCGCGATCAGTCTGGCGCCGCGCTTCGCGTCTCCGGCGACGCGCTCCATCAGGCTTTGCGAGAAGGCCGCCGCGCCCTGGCCATAGGCGATCAGGGCGGCCGCGATGCCGAAGGACAGCACGAAGGACAGTTCCGCCGTCGCCAGCCCCCCGGCGAAGGAGGCGATCCACGCCGCCGGCCCGTCCAGCACGTCGCGGTACTTCGCGATCGCCGCCGGCATGTTGCTGGCGACCAGCGACCAGAATTCCGTCAGCTTCGCGCCGACAAGCGGGATGTCGGCGAGGCGCGGCGGCGGCGGCGGCAGCGTCAGGCTGTGATCCCTGAGGCCCGTGACCAGGGCGATGAGCGAGGAGCCGAGCGAGGTCACGACGATGACCATGGGGATGAGCGCGACGAGGACGCCGACCAGCCCGATCAGCAGCGCCGCGTTGCGGTTGCCCATCCGCCCGGCGAGGTACAGGTGCAGCGGATAGATCATCACGGCGAGGATGATCGACCACAGCAGGATGCCGGTGAACGGCAGCAGGATCCGGATGCAGACATAGACGAGCAGCGCCACCAGCCCGATCCGCAGCACGGTGTCGAGCACGTTGAGTCGCGGCGGCGAGATAGCGGAAGTCGGAACGTTCTCGTCCATCTTGCGAGCCCCTCCGGTGGCCCCGCGTTGTGCTTTAGCGAACCTCTGTCAATGCCGGCGGCGTCCACTCGCCTTGCCGGGCTGCCGGCTTGGGCACATAGGCGCGGAAGGTGAGCGAGAACGGCTGCCCTTGCGGCGATGGCAGCCAGTTCGTCTCTGGCACGCCGGCGACCGGCTTCGGCCCGACGCCGATCTTGAGCGAGCCATCGGCCTCGAGCGCGAGCTTGGAGTTGCTGTTGAAATTATAGCGCTTGAGCGGGTTGGGGACGACGCGATAGTCCGGCACGCCGACGAGGATCACCGACCAGTAGCCGTCGACCACACTCGTCGGCAGGTCATTGGCCGGGAAATGGATCACATAGCTCTTCGCGCCATCGACCGGCTTTCCCGCGGCGTCGCTGACGAGCGAGAAATACACCACCTCGTCCGGGGTGTTGGCCCAGATCCCGGCATAGTCGCCGACGGTCCGCCGAATGAAGTTGCTGCCATAGATGCCGGCGAGGTTGCCGATCGCCCAGCCGTTGCGGACCGCCACGCTGCGGGCGATGCCGTTCTTGACGAAATCGGGGATGACCGTGTCACGCAGCAGCGTGTCGACGGTGGCGCGCGCCTCGGGGCCCGACGCCGCATAGTCGGCGACGAAGCGCACCTTCTGCTGCATCGCCGCCGCGATCGGCGAGACGTCCAGCGCGCTCGCGAGCACCGCGTCGACATTGTCGAAAGCTTCGACGCCGATCAGCGTCTTGTTGTCGAAGCCGGGCACCTCCGGCGCCGGAACCGGCGTCACGGTACCGAGCGGCGTTGCCTTGAACTTCTTCTGCAGCGCCAGCGCGCCGTCCGGATCGCCCTTGAGCTCGACACGCGCCAGGAGCTTGGCCTTGGCGGAATGCAGCTCGATGCGGGCGGCGTCGGGCGGAACGGCGACGGTCGATCCCGGTTTCACGAACGCGAACTTGCCGAACGGCTTTGACGGGAAGGTGCGTTCGTTGATGTTGGTGATCACCTCGCCCCATTCGTCGAGGATCTGGGCCGTGTAGTAGCGGCCCTGGACTTCCGGCACCTCGAGCAGCACGCCGGCGTCGTCGTCCGTGGCGAGCCATGCCTCGAGATAGGCGACGTCGAAATTCGGATTGACGAAATCGGCGCTGCCGAGCGGGTTGTAGTGAATCGTGTTCCAGGCGAAGCCGTCGGCTTCCCTGTCCATCTGCTCCTGGCGGATCACCAGCAGCCGGCCGAGCAAGTAGAGATAGGCATCCCGGATGGTCTGCTCGTCGGGACGCGTCGCGGCCGCTGCCTGCGCCAGGGCCGGGGCGGGTGGCACCGCCGGCGCGATGATCGCGCCGAGAAACCCGAATGCGAGAGAAACGGCGCAAGCCCGAAGCGTGGCGCCATGGCGATAGCCTCTGCGCATCCAACTCTCCCTCGATGGTGACGGGTGCCGGAACTTTCTGTCGCAAGTATATTGGTGGCTGACTTTATGTCAGGTCGTGTCCGCCCTCAATCTTCGGCGGAGCGTGGGGCGAAGAATACTTGCCGTCCGGGCAGGATGCCGGCGGGCAGGGGTGGGTGCGTTGGGTGGCGCCTCGGCTAGGATCGCGCATCATCGCCTTTGCCGTCCCGGGAGACACATGCTCAGCGAACAATCCGTCCTGCGGGCCTCGATCATCGCGACCTTCGTCGTCGCGGCCTTCGGCATCGTGTTCGGGCTCCTGTCGGGCTCGTTCTCGATCGCCTTTGACGGCTTCTATTCGCTGGCCGATGCCGGCATGACGACGCTGTCGCTCGTCGTCGCCAGCCTGATCCTGCGCTCGGCCGAAAGCGACGCGCTGTCGGGAAAATTGCGCAACCGCTTCAGCATGGGCTTCTGGCATCTGGAGCCGATCGTGCTGGGGCTGAACGGCGCGCTTTTGATCAGCGTCGCCGTCTATGCGCTGATCAACGCGATCATCTCGATCCAGTCCGGCGGCCGCGAGCTCGAATTCGGCTATGCCATCCTCTATGCGGCGACGACGCTCTTCGCCTGTATCGTGATGGCGCTGGTCGGCTGGCGGGCGAACCGGCGGATCCAGTCCGACTTCATCGACCTCGACATCAAGTCTTGGCTGATGTCGGGCGGCATCAGCGCGGCGCTCCTGATCGCCTTCCTGATCGGCGACGCCGTCGAAGGCACGTCGCTCGACTGGATCGCGCCCTATATCGATCCCGCCGTGCTCGCGCTGATCAGCGTCGCCATCATCCCGATCCCGATCGCCACCGTGCGCCGCGCCGTCGCCGACATGTTGCTTCTGACGCCGCCGGACCTGAAGGCGCATGTCGACGCGGTGGCCGAGGAGACCGTCGCCCGGCATGGCTTCCTCGGCTATCGCGCCTATGTCGCGCGGGTCGGTCGCGCCCGCCAGATCGAGCTCTATTTCATCGTGCCGAAGAACGGCCCGGCCGAAAGGCTGGAGGCGTGGGACCGGATCCGCGACGAGATCGGCGACGCCATCGGCGACGAGAGCCACAATCGCTGGCTGACCATCGCCTTCACGACGGATACGGGCTGGGCCGAGTAGAGCGTTTCGAGCGAAGTGGACACCGGTTCG
>JAEWAD010000326.1 GCA_023391905.1 Pseudomonadota bacterium
GGACGATCGAGAGCGTCGGCGAAGAGGCCGGCGACATCGTGCTTCGTGGCCCGGGCCGGGAGACGCGAATCGCCGCCGATGCGATCGCCCGGATCGTCATCGACCAGATGGCGATGAAGACGATCATGCCGTTCATCGAGCTCTTCGACGCCGACGGCAACGCCCTCGCCAAGATCACGGCGCTGGACGGGCTGGAGCCTTTCGACGCCGCGCTCGAAGGCATCGTCCGCACACCGCTCGCCGCCGAAGCTCCCGCCGCCCGCCCCGCGCCCGGCGAGGGCGAACCGGCCGACGGCCCCCTCAAGGCAGCCGCCGACGCCGGCAAGCCGGTGACGCTGGCAGCAAAGAAGCCCGGCATATCGCATCGCTGGACCGGCACGATCTCCGACGCTTCGTTCAGCCACGGCTTCCTGAACGTGATCCAGCCCGACATGCACCTGCATGTCCGCGCCGGCGCGATCGCCAACTGGCGCGAGGGGCCGGAAGGCACGTTCGGCGCACTCGACGCCGACGGCAAGGCAATCGGCCTGACGCTGACGGCCTGAGTGTTTGCCTCACGCTGCGCGCGCGAGTCCCTCGCGCTCGCAGAAGCGGATGATCAGCTCGGCAAGCTCCAGCACCGGGCGGCGCGCGCCCGGCGCCACGCGCAGGGCGAGTTCGGTCGGCGGCACGGAAGGAAAACCGTCCGCCGGCGCCAGGACCCGATAGCCCGGCTTCAGCGCCCGCGCCTCGATCAGGGCGACGCCCAGTCCGCCTGAGATCGCGGCCTCGACGCCGATCAGGCTGGCGCTCTCATAGGCGACGCGCCAGCGCCGGCCGGAGGCTTCGAGCGCATGGACGGCGCGGTTGCGATAGCGGCAGCCCTGCGGGAAGGCGATCAGCGGCACGGGATCGGCGCGCCGCCAGTCGCGCCCCTCGCCGCCCACCCAGAGCAGTTGCTCGCGCCACGCGCCCTCGGCCGGACCGCCATCGGCGTCGCGCTTCACGAGCACGATGTCGAGATCGCCCCGTTCCAGCCCCGTTTCCAGCGCCACCGACAGATCGCAGCGGACGTCGAGCCGGCAATCCGGACGCAGCTTCGAGAATTGCGACACCAGCCCGGTCAGCTCGGCGATGGCGAAATCCTCCGTGAGGCCGAGGCGCACCTGCTCGACGGAAGCGGCAGCACCCACGGCGCTGCGCGCCTCTTCGGAAAGGGCGAGGATGCGGCGCGCATAGCCGACCAGCCGCTCGCCCTCGGCGGTCAGCTGCACGCCGCGGCCCTCGCGAAGCAGGAGCGTGGCGCCGGCCGCCTCCTCGAGCTTGCGCATCTGCTGGCTGACGGTCGACTGGGTCCGGTGCACGCGTTCGCCCGCCCGCGTGAACCCGCCGGAGTCCACCACCGAGACGAAGGTCTTCAACAGGTCGAGATCGAACATCGCCGCGCTCCGGATCGATATTTCGAATGCAAGGCATCCAGACATCGAATTTCATAATAGCACGAAAAGCAGCTATTGCATCGTCATCCGGCCCAGCCGGGACTTCACCAGCGGCAGGCGGACGATGACGAATCGAGTGACAGCAATCGCGGCGACCACGGCCCCACATCAGGGACGTGCCGGCCGCCTGGCCGATCTCGGCATGATCGCGCTCTTCTGCCTGATCTGGAGCTCGGCCTTCGCGGCGGCGAAATTCGCCCTGCCCTATGCGCCGCCGCTGCTCTTGCTATCGAGCCGCTTCGTCGTCGCCGGCCTGCTGCTCGCCGGCCTCGCCTGCGCGGCCGGCCGCTTCAAGGCGCCCGATCGAACGACGCTGGCAAAGCTCGTCGTGCTCGGCGGATTGAACAGCGCGCTCTATCTCGGCCTGAGCTTTTCCGGCATGCAGACGGTTTCCTCCGCCTTCACGGCCGTGCTGATCAGCGCCAACCCGCTGCTGACGGCACTGCTGGCGGCGCCGATGCTCGGCGAGCGGCTGACGCCGCTGAAGCTCGGTGGCCTGCTGCTCGGCATGATCGGCGTCGCCATCGTGCTGCGCTCGCGGCTTTCGGGCGGGACGGAGGACTGGCACGGCACGCTGCTGGTGCTCGCCGGCCTGCTCTCGCTCGTCGCCGGCACGGTATTGTTCAAGGCGTGGAAGCCGGCCGGGGATCTCTGGACCGGCACGGCGATCCAGTCGCTCGCCGCCGGGGTCCTGCTTTTGCCGGTCGCCCTGGCGCTGGAGGATCCGGCGACGATCCGGTTCTCGCCGTCGCTGATCGGCGGCTGGCTCTATCTGGTCGGCCCGGTGTCGATCGGCGCCTATCTGCTGTGGTTCCGCCTGCTGCAGACGAAATCCGCGACCGAGGCGTCGGCGCTGCATTTCCTGATGCCGCCGCTTGGCCTCGCCTTCGGCTGGCTCCTGTTTCGCGAGCCGGTGAGCCTGGTCGACTGTCTCGGCATCGTGCCGATCGCGCTGGGGATCGCCATGGTCACGCGCGGCTAGGGCGGATACGAAAACGGCGGCGCCCGCGCAGGCGCCGCCGTCTCCTGAACTCGATGCGATTGCGACGCGATCAGGCGTCCGGCTCGCCGCCCTCTTCGCGCTGCGCCTTGACCTCGGCGATGAAGCCTTCGGCGTCCTGCTTGGCCGAGCGCGCATGCTCCTCGGCGTCCTTGTTGAAGCGGTCGAGCTCCATCTTCAGGCCGCTGACGGACGGCTTCTCGACGCTGTTCGCATAGGCGATCATGCGCAGCGACACGGCGAGATCGAGCACCATGGCGGCGAGCAGGCCGTCGTCGAGCTGCTGGTCGTCGGCGTAGTCCGAGATCAGGTCGTAGAGAGCGTCGCGATGCTCTTCATATTCCTCGGCAAAGGCCTCGAAATCCTCGTCGTCGGCGGGCTCGTTCGGTTCGCTCATCTTCGTAGTCTCCTAGCCGACGATCGGCGGTTGGAATGCGAGACCCATGTCCCACGGAAAATAGATCCACGTATCCTGCGACACTTCGGTGATGAATGTGTCGACGACGGGGCGGCCCATCGGCTTGGAATAGAGCGTGGCGTAATGCGCCTTGGGCAGCATCTCGCGGACGAGGCGGGCGGTGCGGCCGGTATCGACGAGATCGTCGATGACGAGCACGCCGGCGCCCTCGCCGCCGCCGATGTTCATGACCTCGTCGCTGACCGGCTTCAGGACCTTGAGCGCGCCCTGCTCCTGATAGTCGTGGTAGGAGGCGACGCAGATCGTCTCGATCATGCGGATGCCGAGCTCACGCGCCACGATCGCCGCCGGCACGAGGCCGCCGCGCGTGACACAGACGATCGCCTGCCACTTCTGGTCACCGGAAAGGCGCCACGTCAGGGCGCGCGCGTCCCGGTGAAACTGGTCCCAGGATACGGGGAACGCCTTGTCGCTGCGAGCGTCGACCATCATTGTCTCCTGCGCGTGTTTGGAGCGGAAGCTGTGTGATGCGGCTCCTTGCCATGCAATCGGGCCGGATGTCGATCCACAGAATTTGCCGTCATGTCAGCCATTCGCCTGCATCATGGCTGCCACCATCTTCTCCACCGCGGTTGCAGCCTCGTCGAGGCGGCCCGCATCGCGCGAGCGCAGCACGATGTCGGTCGCGAAGGCGCCGTCGAGCATCTTCGGATAGCTGCCGATCGACACGTCGGGAAAATCCGCCTGGATCGCGCCGAGCTGGCTGGCGATCCGCCCCTCGCCCATGCCGACGGGCACGGTGCGCGACAGCATCTTCGCGCCGGTCGGGATCTTCGCCGTCACCTCGTCGAACATCGCCTGCATGATCGAGGGTACGCCGGCCATGACATGCACGTTGCCGAGCGTGAAGCCGGGCGCCTTGGAGACCTTGTTGAGGATCAGATCGGCGCCGTCCGGGATGCGGGCCATGCGCAGCCGCGCCTCGTTGAGCTGGCCGGGCGGATAGTGGTCGGTCAGGATGGCGACGGCGCGCGGATCATGGCCGATCGGAACGCCGAAGGCGGCCGCCATCGAATCCGCCGTGATGTCGTCATGCGTCGGCCCGATGCCGCCGGTCGAGAAGACATGGTCGTAGCGGGCGCGCAGCGCGTTGACGGCCGCGACGATCTCTTCCTCGACATCCGGGACGATCCGCACCTCGCGGATGTCGATGCCGATATTGGTGCAATATTCGGCGATGTAGCCGATGTTCTTGTCCTTGGTGCGCCCCGACAGGATCTCGTCGCCAATGACGAGGATCGCTGCGGTAACGACGGGCGCGGCTTCCGTGGCGGGTTCAGCCATTCACAAACTCCATCGGTCTGCCTCCGGTTTAACCCTCCCGCCCGTGCCGCTCAAGGGAGCGCGGGCACGGCGGCGCAGCGTCGCGCATGGCCGCCTCGGGCGTGAAAACTCTTGTAACTCGCCGCCCGATACGCCAGATCGGGGGCAATCCTTCAATATTCAGGCTTGTCCCGAAGGCCGCGCAGTGATGTGCTGACGGAACACGGAGTATCCTATGGTCACCTATGTCGACGCCGATGCCACCCCGCTGAAGAACACGGGGCAGATCCGCCTCTATGGCAAGGAGGCCTTCGCCGCGATGCATCGCGCCGGCCAGCTGGCGGCCGCCTGCCTCGACGGGCTCGCCGACATCGTCAAGCCGGGCATCCCCACCGACGAAATCGACCGCTACGTCTACGAATTCGGCGCCGCCCATGGCGCGCTGCCGGCGACGCTTGGCTATCGCGGCTACACCAAGTCGACCTGCACCTCGATCAACCACGTCGTCTGCCACGGCATCCCCGACGACAAGCCGCTCAAGGACGGCGACATCGTCAATGTCGACGTCACCTACATCGTCGACGGCTGGTATGGCGATTCGAGCCGCATGTACCTGGTCGGCGACGTCAAGCGCGCCGCCGTCCGCCTGGTCGAGGTCACCTATGAATCGCTGATGCGCGGCATCGCGGCGGTGAAGCCCGGCGCCACCACCGGCGACATCGGCTACGCGATCCAGTCCTATGCCGAGGCCGAGCGCTGCAGCGTCGTGCGCGATTTCTGCGGCCATGGTGTCGGCAAGGTCTTCCACGACACGCCGAACATCCTGCACTACGGCAATCCCGGCGAGGGCGTCGAGCTGCGCCCCGGCATGATCTTCACCATCGAGCCGATGATCAATCTCGGCCGGCCGCATGTGAAGGTCCTGCGCGACGGCTGGACGGCGGTCACCCGCGACCGCTCGCTCTCGGCCCAGTTCGAGCACACGGTCGGCGTCACCGAGACGGGTTGCGAGATCTTCACGCTCTCGCCGCGCGGCTATGGCTGCCCGCCCTACCCGACAGGGGCATGAGCGGGTTCGCCGAGAACCCAGAGGATGCGCCCCATTTCCTGGGGCATCGCGAACGGCTGAAGACGCGTTTCCGCGACCAGGGCGGCGACGCCATGGCCGACTACGAGCTGCTTGAGCTGATCCTGTTCCAGGCCGTGCCGCGGCGGGACACCAAGCCGCTCGCCAAGGCGCTCATCGCCCGCTTCGGCACTTTCTCCGACGTGCTGGCGGCGCCCGAGGCGCGGCTCGTCGAGGTGCCCGGCATCGGCCCATCGGTCGCCACCCACCTCAAACTGGTGCACGCCGCCGCCACGCGCTATGCGCGCGGCGCCGTTCGGCAGCGCCCCTTGCTCGGTTCCTGGAGCGCGGTGATCGACTATTGCCGCGCCGCCATGGCCTATGAGGAAAAGGAAAAGTTCCGCATCCTCTTCCTCGATCGCAAGAACGTCCTCATCGCCGACGAGGTGCAGCAGGTCGGCACCGTCGACCACACGCCGGTCTATCCGCGCGAGGTGATCAAGCGCGCGCTGGA
>JAEWAD010000334.1 GCA_023391905.1 Pseudomonadota bacterium
GCCCGACGACGCGCCGCTGGTTGAGCCCGAGATTGGTGGTGAAGGTCTCCCCGAGCCCGGCGACGGTGAAGCGGTCCGCCGCCAGATAGGCGATGACGGTGAGCCCGGCCGAGATCCAGAGCAGCTCGTAGCGCCCCCGGAGCACGATCGAGAAATCGCCCGTCGTCCAGGCGCCGATCGACTGCAGCAGGTCGAAGCGATAGGCGAGAAAGGTGGTGACGGCCCCGATGACGCCGCCGAGCATGATGCCGACCAGCGGCACCATCAGCACGGAGCGCAGCGGTATGCTGCGCAGGATGCGCATGAACAGCGCCGTGCCGGCGAGCGCGAAGGCGGCGGCGACCAGCATGCGGCCGAAGACCGGCATGTCCGGCGCGAGCAGCATCACCAGCAGCATGCCGAGGCTCGCCGATTCCACCGTCCCGATCGTCGACGGCTCGACGAAGCGGTTGCGCGCCAGCATCTGGATGATCGTGCCGGAGACCGCCATGGCGGCGCCGGCGATGACGAGCGCGAGGGTGCGCGGGATGCGGCTGATCGCGAGCACCTGCAGCGCCCTGTCGGACCCATCGAGCAGGGCCGGGATCGACACACGGCTGACGCCGACGAACAGGCTCGCGAGCGCCAGCGCCGCGACCAGAAGGGTCGCGCCGACGAGGAGCAGCGTTCGCAAGGAGGAAGGAAGCGTCATGTCACGGGATGGGCTTTGGCCGCCGGCGGTCCGTATGGCAATCCGACGGCGGAAGGTTGTCTCGAACGGCAAGAAACGGCCGACACAGGGCCGACCGTTTCCGCCGTCATGAGCGATCGTCGATCAGGACTTCGAGAGCGCGCCGCGGATCTGGTCGACGCTCGACTGCAGCGCCGTCAGGCCGCCGCCGATCAGGTACCAGGAGGCCGGGTCGAGATAGACGACCTGCTTCTTCTTCCAGGCCTCGGTCTGGCCGACGATCTCGTTGTCGAGGAACTTCTCGGCCGCGTCGCCCTTGCCGATCGCCGCGTCGCGGTCAATGACGAACAGCCATTCCGGGTTGGTCTCGAGGATGAACTCGTGCGAGATCGCCTGGCCATGGTTGCCCTGGTCGAGCTTCTCCACCGCCGGCTGGATGCCGAAGCCGTCATGGATCAGGCCGAAGCGCGAGCCCGGGCCGTAGGCGCTCATGCGGCCGCCCGTGGTCAGCACGATCAGGCCACGGCCGGCGCCCGGCGTGACTTCGCGCAGCGCCGCGACCGAGGCGTCGAGCGCGGCCAGCTTCTCCGCCGCTTCCTTCTCCTTGCCGAACACGGCGCCGAGCGTCGTCGCATTCTTGCGGACGCTTTCGAGGAAGTGCTCGCGATCCACGGTCATGTCGATGGTCGGGGCGATCTTGGCGAGATCGGCATATTTCGCGGCCGAGCGGCCACCGACGATGATCAGGTCCGGCTTGGCGGCGCTCACCGCCTCATAGTCGGGCTCGAACAGCGTGCCGATCGCCAGATACTTGTCGGACGCGAACTTGGCGAGGCTCGGCGGCTTCACGCCCTTCGGCACGCCCTGGACCTCGACGCCGAGGGCATCAAGCGTGTCGAGCGAGGCGAGATCGAAGACGAGGACGGTCTTCGGCGTATCGGCGAGCTTCAGCTCACCCTGCGCGTGCGGGATGGTGATCTCGGCGGCGAGAGCCGGCTGGGCCAGCGTCGCCATGGCGGCAAAGGCGAGAGACGGGAGAAGGCGTCCGAAGGCGGGACGTGCGGTCATGGGGCGTTCCATCGGTTGGAGGGAGCCCGGCGCCGTGGCGCCGGGAGAGCGGGCGCGGCGGCGTCAGAAGCTGCTCGTCAGCGAGAAGAAGTAGGTGCGGCCGTTTTCCTTGAAGTTGGATTCGGTATCCGGCTGCTGGTCGAAGAGGTTGTTGACGCCGAGCTTGCCGGAGAAATTGTCGTTGAAGTCGTATTTGGCGCCGATGTCGGCGACGAAATACGGGTCGACGTTCTGGGCCGTCAGCGTCTCGGGCTGGAGCACGTAGTCGACCTGCTTGCCGTAGTAGTTGGCGGTCGCGGTCAGCGACAGCTTCTCGGTCGCCTGCCAGGTGACGCTGCTATGGATCGAGATCTCCGGATCGGCCGAGAGCGGCATGCCGGTCTCGAGGTTCTTCGATTCGATCAGATAGGTGAACGAGTTGGTCCACTGCACGTCGGGGTGCACCGGGATGGTCAGGCCACCCTCGATGCCCTGGCTGCGCGCCTTGTCGACGTTGATCTGCTGCACGTACTTGGTGCCGTCGGGCGTGATCAGGCTGGGAACGCGCGCCGAGGTGATCTTGTTGTCGATCTCGTTGTAGAAATAGGCGAGGCTGCCGATCCAGCCGCCCTGCTCGTAGAACAGTCCGGCCTCGTAGCTGTTGCTGGTCTCCGGCTTCAGATCGGGATTGCCGACCATCTCGCAGGGACCACCGACGGCGCCGCAGCCGCGGCCGCGCGAGGTCTGCACCCAGTTCGGATCGAGCTGGCGCAGGTTCGGCGCCTTGAACGCCTGCGCCCAGCCCGTCTTCAGCGAGATCGCGTCCGTCAGGTCGTAGATGAAGTAGGTGCGCGGGCTGAAGTGCGACCCGAAGCGGTCGTGGTAGTCGTAGCGCAGGCCCGCCGTCATGCGGAAATCGTCGGTGAAGTCGACCTGGTCCTCGACGAAGAGCGCGGCCGTCCAGGCGTCGGCGAAGGGGGCGCCGCTCGAACCGGTGACCGTGTTCGACTTGCCCATGTTCTCGGGATCGTCGAGCTCTTCGTAGCGAACCTCGCCGCCGATCGTCAGGTTCTGCTTCCACATCCAGTCGAGCGGCATGTCGATCTTGCCGTCCAGCGTATAGTTGCGGACGGTGATGCCGTCGCCCAGCACGTTGCCGGAGCGGTCGACGACCTCATGCTCGTTCTTGGCGTCCTCCAGATAGGCGGTGACCGTCGACTTGCCGAAATCCCACTCGCCGACATGGCGCAGCGAGGCGGTGGTGCGGATGATCGTCGTCGGCGAGGCCGCCTCCTCGCCCGGCGCGACATAGGGATTGTAGCGCTCGCGGCCATGGCCGGCCTCGAGCTCGACCGTCTGGGTGGCGCTGGGCGTCCAGGTCAGGCGGCCGTTGATATCGAAATCCTCGGTGCCCCGCGGCGTCTCGATGTCGTTCGAGAAGGTCGGATCGTCGGCCAGCTTCTTGCTGTAGTTGCCGAAGGCCGTGAAGCTCAGCACGTCGCGGATGATCGGTCCGCCCAGATAGCCATTGACGCGCCGCGTCGCGCCGGTGGCCTTGCTCTCCGGCTGCAGCAGCTCCGTCGTCAACGTGCCGGTGAGCTTGTCCGTGCTCCGCCGCGTGATGATGTTCACCACGCCGCCGAGCGCATCCGAGCCATAGAGCGTCGACATCGGTCCCCGCACCACCTCGATGCGTTCGATCGCCTCCATCGGCACCCAGTCTAGGTCGCCATTGTAGTGGCGCAGCGTCGTCAGCCCGGCATTCACGCGCTTGCCGTCGATCAGGATCAGCGTGTAGCTCGAGCCGAGGCCGCGGATGCTGATGCCGCGCGTGCCGTTGCTGCCAAAGCCGACATTGACGCCGGGAACGGTTCGAATCGCCTCGGTGACGTCGGCGATCGCCTGCTGCTCGAGCTGCGTCCGGTCGATGACCGAAACGCTGGCCGGCGCATTGCGAAGATCCGTCGCGACCGAGGACGCCGTAACGACAATATCGCCAAGTTGTTCACTGCCGGATGGCGCCGCCTGGGTTGCGACGGGCAGGACTTCCGCCGCGGCGCCCTGCTCCTCGTCTGCTGCTTCTTGCGCGATTACCGGAGTCGATGCCAGTCCCGCCAGGCAGACGCTTGCCAGCAACAGCCGCCCCCTGAAGCGCAGCCGCGAGACGACTGGCCTGTGCGAACCCCCAGAAGTGAACATGAAAACCAGTTCCTTGCCATTTAAACTTGACCTGGAAATTCCTATTAAGGGGCGGGGGCCGCGGTTCAATGTCGATGATTGAGAGCCGTTCCAAATTCGAAAAATCGCAATCCGCCGGTGGGCACGGCGGAAAGGGAAGGTGTTCGACCGGTGGCGGCAGTTGCGAACAAGGGCTCGGCCCGGGCGGTCGAGAACACGGAAACAGACATGCCGACGGGCTATCTGCCCCGCCTGCGCCTGCTCGCGGCGCTCGACGCGCTGCTCGTCGAGGGAAGCGTCGCCAGGGCCGCGGCGCGGCTCGAGATCGGCTCGCCCGCGATGAGCCGGCTGCTCGCCCAGATCCGCACGATCTACGGCGACCCGATCCTGGTCAGGACCGGCAAGGGCATGTCGCCGACGCCGTTCGCCGAGAACCTGCG
>JAEWAD010000478.1 GCA_023391905.1 Pseudomonadota bacterium
GCCATGGCCTTGCTCCGTGTTCGCGGGGCGGATCGGGGATCCGCCCGACGGTTCCGTCAGGCGATCGCCTCGACGGCCTGGATCAGCTTCCTCAGGTCCTCGGGCCGCGACAGGCGATGGCCGGCATCCTTGATCAGGGTCAGCACGACATCGTCCTGGGCCAGCTGCGTGACGAGGTCGATCGCGACCTGGTACGGCACCTCGTCGTCGAGGACACCCTGGATGATATGGACCGGCGCGCCGAGCGCAACCGGCCTGTGGCCGATCAGATGCGCCTCGCCGTCGTCGATCAGCTTCCTGGTGATCAGATAGGGCTGGTCCGAATAGGCGCTCGGCTGCTTCAGCGCGCCGGTCGTCTCCATTTCCTGCCGCTCGGCCGGCGTCATCCGGGCGAGGATCAGGTCGCGCGTCATGTCGACGGCCGGCGCCAGCAGCACGAGGCCGGCGACGCGGCCGGGTTCGGTGCGGGCGAGCTCGAGCGCCAGCAGCAGCGCGATCCAGCCGCCCATCGACGAGCCGACGAGGATCTGCGGGCCCTCGGTCGTGTCGAGCACGGCGCGCGCCTCCGCCAGCCAGCGCGTGATCGTGCCGTCGGCGAAATCGCCGCCGGAGGCGCCGTGGCCGGAATAGTCGAAGCGGGTCAGTGCCCGGCCCTTCTCGGCCGCCCATTCGTCGAGCGCCTCGGCCTTCGAGCCGCGCATGTCGGACATGAAGCCGCCGAGGAAGACCACGCCGGGCGCGGCGCCGGGGCGGGCCAGGATGGCGATCGACCGGGTATCGGCGCCGGCGCCGACATCGAGGGTTCTGTGTTCTGACTGCATCACTTGCTCTCCGGCCGCGTGATTCGGACCCCGAACCGGTGCGGGTTGGGCCGAAACGGCGGCTTTCGGTTGACTTTCACGCGGGCTTGGCCGAGTTTCCCCATTCTGCCGGGACGTTTGACCCGCGCGCGCCACGCCTTGCTCCGCCCGGATCGGGTTCCCGCCCGGGCCTAGCCAAAGACGTGGTTCGTACCCATTTAGTCAAGCTACCCGCCGGATTCTTAAACGTTAGAGGAGACTGCCCCCATTCGCCGTCCGTTCAAAGCGCAGGAGCCCACCAAGGAGGGGCCGCGTATCAACCGCGAGATTCGTGGTGTCCGTGAAGTTCAGTTGATCGGAGAGGACGGCCAGAATATCGGCGTCATCTCGATCCAGGATGCGCTTGCCGCCGCGCAGGAGGCCGGTCTGGATCTCGTCGAGATCTCGCCGAACGCCGCGCCGCCGGTTTGCAAGATCCTCGATTTCGGCCGCTTCAAGTATCAGACCCAGAAGAAGGCCAACGAGGCTCGCAAGAACCAGAAGGTCGTCGAGGTCAAAGAGATCAAGATGCGCCCCGCCATCGATGACCACGATTACGAGGTCAAGATGAAGGCGATCAAGCGCTTCTTCGAAGAGGGCGACAAGGTCAAGCTGACGCTCCGCTTCCGCGGACGTGAGATGGCCCACCAGCACCTCGGCATGAAGCTGCTCGAGCGCGTGCGCGACGAGACCGCCGAGATCTCCAAGGTCGAGGCGGAGCCGAAGCTCGAGGGTCGCCAGATGATCATGGTGCTGGCCCCCCGCTGAGTTTCAGCCGACCCAGCGTTCGATG
Source organism: Pseudomonadota bacterium (assembly GCA_023391905.1). Lineage (GTDB taxonomy): Bacteria > Pseudomonadota > Alphaproteobacteria > Rhizobiales > Kaistiaceae > Kaistia. The sequence goes on from JAEWAD010000478.1 coordinate 1,633, forward strand.
CTGCAAGATGGCGGACCGATCGATCGGCCCGCCCTTATCTTTTCGGGGCCGGTGCGCGCGCTCGCGTCGCCTGGTCCGTTTTGGCTGGCCGGCACGGCTGGCAGGTCACTTCGGACCTTGCCACCTGCGTCCGCGCCCGCTATAAACCCGCCGTTTCCGAGCCGCCCGGCGCGAGGAACGCCGATCCGTTGGCGATTTTCTCAGGGCATGCCGCGTCGGCTCACGAATGCTTCCATGCCGAAGCGACCATCCGGCCGCCCGTCGCAAGACAGGCGCAAGGTGGTTCTCATCTCGGCAGCATGATTAAGGATGAGCAAAATGCCCAAGTTGAAGACCAAGAGCGGCGCCAAGAAGCGCTTCAAGCTCACGGGTACCGGACGCGTCAAGGCAGGCCAGGCAGGCAAGCGCCATGGCATGATCAAGCGCACCGCCAAGTTTGTCCGCAATGCACGGGGCACGACCCTGCTTTCGGACGCGGATGCGAAGATCGTCAAGCAGTTCCTGAACGGCTGATCCGTCCCCCTTACCTGGAGTTTGAACCATGTCGCGAGTTAAGCGGGGCGTAACGTCTCACGCCAAGCACAAGAAGGTCCTGAAGCGCGCCAAGGGCTTCTACGGCCGTCGCAAGAACACCATCCGCACGGCCAAGGCCGCGGTCGATAAGGCCGCCCAGTACGCCTACCGTGACCGCAAGGCCAAGAAGCGCAATTTCCGCGCGCTCTGGATCCAGCGCATCAACGCGGCCGTCCGCGAAGTTGCCGAGAACCTCACCTACAGCCGATTTATCGATGGCCTCGCGAAGGCCGGGATCGAAGTCGACCGCAAGGTGCTGGCCGAACTGGCGATCAGCCAGCCGGCTGCCTTCAAGGCGCTGGTCGATCAGGCTCAGGGCGCCCTCAAGGCCGCCTGAGTGGGGATGGCCGCCTCCGGGCGGCCTCCCGCCGGACTTTCCGGGGCCGGAACGCAACCGCGCCGCCGCCGCTCGTGAGCGGCTGCGGCGTTTGGCGTGATCCGGCGAGCATTCCTCTTCGGATCGAACTGACGATTGATCCGGCGCCGCCCAGGCGCCCATGAGGAATGACATGTCCGATCTCGAACTTCTCGAACGCGACATCCGCGCGGCCATCGACGGCGCTTCCGACGAAGCCGCCATCGAGACGATCCGCGTCTCCGCCCTCGGCAAGAAGGGCTCTGTCTCCGAACTTCTGAAGGGCCTCGGCGGCATGACGCCGGACGAGCGCAAGGTCATGGGACCGGCGCTGAACGGTCTGCGCGACCGCGTTTCCGAAGCCCTGCTCGCCCGCCGCGCCACGCTGAAGGAAGCCGGCCTCGCCGCGCGCCTCGCCTCGGAAGCGGTCGACGTCACGCTGCCGCTGCGCTCGAGCCCGCTCGAGCAGGGCCGCATCCACCCCGTCTCGCAGGTGATCGACGAGATCACGGCGATCTTCGGCGATCTCGGCTTCGCCGTCGCCGAGGGGCCGGATATCGAGACCGACCACTATAATTTCACCGCGCTGAACTTCCCCGTCGGCCATCCGGCCCGCGAGATGCACGACACCTTCTTCTTCAATCCGGACGAGAAGGGCGAGCGGCTGCTGCTGCGCACGCACACCTCCCCCGTGCAGATGCGCACGATGGAGAGCCAGAAGCCGCCGATCCGCATCATCGCGCCCGGCCGCACCTATCGCTGCGACAGCGACCAGACCCACACGCCGATGTTCCACCAGGTCGAGGGCCTGGTGATCGACACGTCGAGCCATATCGGCCACCTGAAGTGGCTCCTGGAAGAATTCTGCCGCGCCTTCTTCGAGGTCGAGAAGGTCGAGATGCGCATGCGTCCGTCCTTCTTCCCCTTCACCGAGCCGTCGATGGAAGTCGACATCCGCTGCAAGCGGGTCGGCAACGAGGTGCGCTTCGGCGAGGGCGACGACTGGCTCGAGATCCTCGGCTGCGGCATGGTCCATCCGAACGTCATCCGCTTCGCCGGCCTCGATCCCGACGTCTACCAGGGCTTCGCCTTCGGCATGGGCATCGATCGCATCGCCATGCTGAAATACGGCATGCCGGATCTCCGCGCCTTCTTCGATGCCGATCAGCGCTGGCTGAACCATTACGGCTTCCGCCCGCTTGACCTGCCCACCCTCGTCGGCGGCCTGAGCGCGTAAAGGAAAGACCCATGAAATTCACGCTTTCCTGGCTCAAGGAGCATCTTGAGACCACTGCCACGCTCGACGAGATCACCGATGCGCTGACCCGCGTCGGTCTCGAGGTCGAGGAGGTCGAGGACAAGGCGAAGCTGCTCGCCCCCTTCACCATCGCCTATGTCGTCTCGGCGGTTCAGCACCCGAACGCCGATCGCCTGCGCGTCTGCATGGTCGATACCGGCTCGGGCGAGCCCGTGCAGGTGGTCTGCGGCGCGCCGAACGCCCGCACCGGCATGAAGGGCGTCTTCTCGCCGGCCGGCACCTACATTCCCGGCAAGGGCATCACGCTGTCCGTCGGCACCATCCGCGGCGTCGAGAGCCACGGCATGCTGTGCTCGGAAGCCGAGCTGGAGCTGTCCGAGGACCATGACGGCATCATCGAGCTGCCGGACGACGCGCCGGTCGGCATGGGCTATGCCGAATATGCCGGGCTCGGCGATCCCGTCATCGACATCGCCATCACGCCGAACCGCCCGGATTGCCTCGGCATCCACGGCGTCGCGCGCGATCTGGCCGCGGCCGGCCTCGGCACGCTGAAGGATCGTTCGGTCGCGCCGGTCGAGGGCAAGTTCCCGTCGCCGGTCGCCGTCCATTTCGATTTCGGCGACACGCCGCCGCTGACGCCGGCCTTCGCGCTCCGCCTGGTGCGCGGCGTCAAGAACGGGCCGTCGCCGGAATGGATGCAGCAGAAGCTGCGCGCCATCGGGCTCCGGCCGATCAACGCGCTGGTCGACATCACCAACTACCTGACCTTCGACCGCGGCCGGCCGCTGCACGTCTTCGACGCGGCCAAGGTCAAGGGCGACCTGACGGTGCGCCGCGCCGTCAGCGGCGAGACGCTGCTGGCGCTCGACGGCAAGACCTACGCGCTCGACCCGTCGATCTGCGTCATCTCCGATGACAACGGCATCGAGTCGCTCGGCGGCATCATGGGCGGCGAGGCGTCGGGCTGCTCCGACGACACCGTCGACGTGCTGATCGAATCGGCGCTCTGGGAGCCGCTCAACATCGCCCAGACCGGCCGCAAGCTCGGCATCAATTCGGATGCGCGCTATCGCTTCGAGCGCGGCGTCGATCCGGCCTTCATGCTGCCGGGCCTCGAGCTCGCCACCCGCCTGGTGCAGGAGATCTGCGGCGGCGAGGCTAGCGACGTCGTCGTCACCGGCGCCGCGCCGGAGCCGCATCTGTCGCTCGCCTTCCCGATCGCCGAGGTCAAGCGCCTCGCCGGCATCGACCCGACCGAGGACGAGATCCGCCGCGTGCTGACCGCGCTCGGCTTCACCGTCTCGGGCGCCGCGCCGGTGCTGACCGTGGGCGTGCCGTCCTGGCGTCCCGACGTCGACGGCAAGGCCGACCTGCTCGAGGAAGTCATGCGCATCCTCGGCGTCGACCGCGTGCCGTCGACGCCGCTGCCGAAGTCGGAGAACGTCTCCAAGCCGGTGCTGACGCTGGCGCAGACCCGCACCCGCCGCGCCAAGCGGGCGCTGGC
>JAEWAD010000527.1 GCA_023391905.1 Pseudomonadota bacterium
TCCGGCTCCGACGTCTCGAAGAAGCTCGGCGCGCTGCTGCATGTCGGCCAGAGCGAGTATGACGCCGGCAAGGCCGCCGGCGCCAAGCTGAAGGAGATGGGCGGCAAGAAGGGGCTCTGCGTCAACCAGGAGGTCGGCAACGTCGCGCTCGACCTGCGCTGCAAGGGCTTCACGGATGGCTTCGGCGCCGTGACGGTGCTGCCGACCTCGGCGGATCCGGCCGACGTCAAGGCCAAGGTCAATGCGGCGCTGGCCTCGGACGAGGCGATCGATGCCATCCTGACGCTGAACGCATCGCTCGCCGGCGAGCCGTCGATCGCCGCCGTCTCGGAATCCGGCAAGGACGGCAAGGTCAATGTCGCGACCTTCGACCTCTCGGCCGGCTTCCTGCAGGCGGTCGCGGACGGCAAGGCGGCCTTCGCCATCGACCAGCAGCAGTTCCTGCAGGGCTATCTGCCGGTCGCCTTCCTGGCGCTGCACAGCAAATACGGCCTGATGCCCGGCGGCGACGTGCCGTCCGGCCCCAACCTGGTGACCAAGGACTCGGCCGCCAAGGTGGTCGATCTCTCGTCCAAGGGCATCCGCTAAGGGCGCCTGCTGATCGACGCGCGCGGCCGGAGCGCCGCGCGCGCACCTTTCCTGATGATGATGGTTTGGAAGGCATCCGGACCATCTTGGTGGCGCGCCGCGGCCGGCCGGTCCGCGCGGGCACGCTGGTGGAACGATGACCGAAAACAGCAAGCTGATCCACGAGGCGGCCGACGAGCGGCTGAAGCACGCCTCGGCCCTGACGCGGCTCCTGCGCCGGCCGGAACTCGGCGCCATTCTCGGCCTCGTCATCGTGACGAGCTTCTTCCTCGCCATCGCCAATCCGGTGATGTTCGAGCTCTCCGGCATCATGAACTTCATGGCGCCGGCGGCCCAGCTCGGCATCCTGGCGATCGGCGCCTCTCTGCTGATGGTCGGCGGGGAGTTCGATCTCTCGGTCGGCTCGATGGTCGCCTTCGCCGGCCTGATCTTCGCCGCCTGCGTCGTCACCTTCAACATGCCGCTGCCGCTGGCGATCCTCGTCGCCTTCGCCTGCGCCGCCGCGATCGGCTTCCTGAACGGCCAGCTCGTCATCCATACCGGGCTGCCAAGCTTCATCGTCACGCTCGCCTTCCTGTTCGTGCTGCGCGGCCTGTCGCTGGTCGGGCTGAAATGGGCGACGGGCGGGGCGACGCAGCTGCGCGGCGTGCGCGAGGCGGCGACCGACACGCCGCTCGACGCCTTCTTCTACAAGCTCTTCGCCGGCGATGCCTTCGAGGGTCTGTTCGCCTGGCTGGCGGCGCATGACTGGATCGCCAAGTTCCCGAACGGACAGCCCAAGGTGACCGGCGTCCCCGTCGAGATCGTGTGGTTCGTCGGCCTCGCCATCGTCGGCGCCATCGTTCTGGCGCGCACCCGTTACGGCAACTGGATCTTCGCCGCCGGCGGTGATCCGAACGCCGCGCGCAATTCCGGCGTTCCGACGCGGCGGGTGAAGACCTCGCTCTTCGTGCTCACCGCCTGCTGCGCGGCGCTGGTGGCGGTGCTCACCGTGCTCGACGCCGGCTCGACCGATGCGCGGCGCGGCTTCCAGAAGGAGTTCGAGGCGATCATCGCCGCGGTGATCGGCGGCTGCCTGCTCACCGGCGGCTATGGCTGGGGCGTCGGCGCGGCGGTCGGCGCCGTGATCTTCGGCATGGTGCTGATCGGGCTCACCTACACGACCATCGACCAGGACTGGTACCTCGTCTTCCTCGGCGGCATGCTGCTGATGGCGGTGTTCTTCAACAACATCATCCGCAAGCGCGTGACGGGAGAGCGCTGATGGCGACGCCGATCCTGGAAATGCGGGACATCGAGAAGCATTTTGGTTCCGTCGTCGCGCTCGCCGGCGTTTCGATCGAGATCCATCCCGGCGAGGTGCACTGCCTGCTCGGCGACAATGGCGCCGGCAAGTCGACCTTCATAAAGACCATGGCCGGCGTCCACCGGCTGACCAAGGGACAGATGTTCCTGAACGGCGAGCCCGTGCATTTCTCCAGCCCGCGTCAGGCGCTCGATGCCGGCATCGCCACCGTCTACCAGGATCTCGCCATGATCCCGCTGATGTCGGTGACGCGGAACTTCTTCATGGGCCGCGAGCCGGTGAAGGGGATCTGGCCGTTCCGTTTCATGGACATGGGCTTCTGCGACCGCGTCACCCGCGAGGAGATGCAGCGCATCGGCATCGACGTGCGCGATCCCGGCCAGGCGGTGGGCACGCTGTCGGGCGGCGAGCGGCAATGCGTGGCGATCTCGCGCGCCGTCTATTTCGGCGCCAAGGTGCTGATCCTCGACGAGCCGACCTCGGCGCTCGGCGTCCGCCAGACCTCGATGGTGCTCAAATATATCGACATGGTGCGGAAGCGCGGGCTGGGCGTCGTCTTCATCACCCACAATGTCCGCCACGCGATGGCGGTTGGCGATCGCTTCACCGTGCTAAACCGGGGGCGGACGTTGGGCACCGCGGCGCGCGGCGCGATCACGGCGGACGAACTGCAGAACCTCATGGCCGGCGGCAAGGAGCTCGCCGATCTCTCGGCCGAACTCGGCGGCACGGTCTGAGTATCAATCCAAAATCGGGAATGTCAGGGCAATGAAACCTCTCGGCATCGGGCTCATCGGCACGGGCTACATGGGCAAGTGCCATGCGCTCGCCTGGAACGCGGTGGCGTCGACCTTCGGTGACGTGCCGCGGCCGCGCCTCGTCCATCTCGGCGAGGCGAGCGAGGCGCAGGCGCGGACCAAGGCGGCCGAGCTCGGCTTTGCGCGCGGATCGGGCGACTGGCGGGCCGTCGTCGCCGATCCCGAGGTTGACGTGGTCTCGGTCACGACGCCCAACCAGTTCCATGCCGAGATGGCGATCGCGGCGCTCGAGGCCGGCAAGCATGTCTGGTGCGAGAAGCCGATGGCGACGTCCGAGGCGGACGCGGCCGCCATGCTGGAAGCGGCGCGTGCGTCCGGCAAGGTCGCGGCGCTCGGCTACAACTACATCCAGAACCCGGCCATCCGTCACCTGAAGCGGCTGCTGGAGGAGGGGGCGATCGGCGCGGTCAATCATGTCCGCGTCGAGATGGACGAGGATTTCATGGCGGACGGGGCGGCGCCGTTCGGCTGGAAGAGCGACGCGGGATCGGGTTATGGCGCGCTCGACGATTTCGCGGTCCATCCGCTGTCGCTGCTCACCGTGCTGGTCGGCCCGCTGGCACGCGTGATCACCGACATGGCGAAACCCTTTGCTACGCGCCCGTTGGCGGATGGCGGCAGCCGGGCGGTCGAGACGCACGACATCGCCAATGTGCTCTTCCGTCTTGCAAACGGCGCCTCGGGCAGCCTGCTCGTCAATCGCTCGGCTTGGGGACGCAAGGGCCGCATCGCGCTGCAGATCTTCGGATCCGAGGGTGCGCTGGTCTATGACCAGGAGCGGATGAACGAGCTGCAGCTCTATCAGGCGAAGGGGGCGGCCGCCGAGCAGGGTTTCCGCACCATCCTGACCGGTACTGCGCATCCGCCCTATGAGCGCTTCATCCCGGCGCCTGGCCACGGGCTCGGCTTCAACGATCTGAAGGTGATCGAGGCGCGCGAGCTGATCCGCCGGATCGGTGGCGAGCCGGCGCATCTGATCGAATTCGAAACCGGCTTCCGGATCGAACGCACCGTGCACGCCATGGCGCGGGCCTTCGAGACGGGCGGCTGGACCGACATCGACGACTGACAACGGCCGCGACGGCCGCCGGTGACACTCTGCTTGAGGCATGAACATGACAGTGAGACTGGGACTTCTCGGCGCCGGACGGATCGGCAAGGTGCATGCCGGCGCGATCGCCGCGAACAAGGGCGCGAGGCTGGTGGCCGTCGCGGATGCGTTTCCGGACGCGGCGAGGGCGCTGGCCGAGGCGACGGGGTCGGAAGTGCGCGAGGCCGACGCGATCATGAACGCGGCGGATATTGACGCCGTGCTGATCACGACGCCGACGGACCTGCACGCGACGATGATCGAGCAGGCGGCGCGGGCCGGCAAGGCGATCTTCTGCGAGAAGCCGGTCGATCTCGACGTCGAGCGGGTCAGGGCGTGCCTCGCGGTCGTGGCGGAGACGAATGCGCCGCTGATGGTTGGCTTCAACCGTCGCTTCGATCCGAATTTCATGGAGGTCCGCCGCCAGATCGACGCCGGCGCCATCGGCAAGGTCGAGATGGTGTCGATCACCTCGCGCGATCCCGGCCCGCCACCGGCCGATTACATCCGCCGCTCCGGCGGGCTGTTCCGCGACATGACCATCCATGACTTCGACATGGCGCGCTTCCTGCTCGGCGAGGAGCCGGTCAGCGTCTTCGCCTCCGCCTCGGTCCTCGTCGATCCCGAGATCGGCAAGCTCGGCGATTTCGACAGTGCCTCGATCGTGCTTACGACGAAATCCGGCCGCATCGCCCAGATCTCCAATTCGCGCCGGGCGAGCTACGGCTATGACCAGCGCATCGAGGTGCATGGCGCGGACGGGCTCGTCAGCGCGGAAAACCTGCGCGCCACCAATGTCGAGGTGGCGAATGGCGAGGGCTATCGCCGCGAGCCGCTGATGAACTTCTTCATGACGCGCTACACCGAGGCCTATCGCAACGAGATCGCCGCCTTCATCGCCGCGCTCGAGAGCGGCAAGCCGGCGACACCCTCCGGAGACGACGGCCTGAAGGCCCTCATCCTCGCCGACGCCGCGCTGCGATCGGTCAAGGAGAAGCGGGCGATCGCGGTGGAGATCTGACGAGGCGATCGGGCGAGAGGGGCATCGCGCCTTTGTGATGCCACCGCAGCGCGATAGGCTGCCTGAGTCAGACAGGGTGGCGATCTCGCATGCGTATTCTGGTTACCGGCGGTGCCGGCTTTATCGGTTCGGCTCTCTGCCGGCATCTGGTCGGGGATCTCGGGGTCGGCGTGGTCAATGTCGACAAGCTGACCTATGCGGCGAATCTCGCCTCGCTGGCGCCGATCGCCGCCGATCCGCTTTATGCCTTCGTCGAGGCGGATATCTGCGACGCGGCGGCGATGGCGGAAGTGTTCCGCCGCTACGAGCCGGACGGCGTCATCCATCTCGCCGCCGAAAGCCATGTCGACCGCTCGATCGGCAGCCCGGGCGAGTTCCTGCAGACCAACATCATGGGCACGGCGACGATGCTGGAGGCGACGCGGGCCTATCTCGACCGTGCTCCGGCGGCGACGCGGGAGGCGTTCCGCTTCCTGCATGTCTCGACCGACGAGGTCTATGGCGCGCTTGGCGATGACGGGTTGTTCGACGAAGAGACCGCCTATGACCCGTCCTCGCCCTATTCGGCCAGCAAGGCGGCGTCCGACCACCTGGTCCGCGCCTGGCACCGCACCTATGGCGTGCCGGCGCTGATCTCCAACTGCTCGAACAATTACGGGCCCTATCACTTCCCGGAGAAGCTGATCCCGCTCACCATCCTGAACGCGCTGGAGGGCGCGCCGATCGACGTCTATGGCGACGGCCGCAATGTGCGCGACTGGCTCTATGTCGAGGATCATGCCCGCGCCCTTTTCCTGGCGCTGACACGGGGCGTGCCGGGCGAGAAGTACAATATCGGCGGCCGCAACGAGCGCACCAATCTCGACGTCGTCCGGCGCATCTGTGCCCTCCTCGATGGCCATCGCGGCGAAGCCGGGCCGCATGAGCGACTGATCCGCTTCGTGACCGATCGGCCGGGCCATGACCATCGCTACGCCATCGATCCGACCAAGGCGGAGGCCGATCTCGGCTGGCGCGCGGCGGAGGATTTCGACAGCGGCATCGAGAAGACGGTTCGCTGGTATCTGGACCGGCGCGACTGGTGGGAACCGATCCGCCGGGGCGTCTATCGCGGCCAGCGCCTCGGCCTCGTCGCGGGCGCCTCCTGATGCGGATCTTCGTTGCCGGTGCCAGCGGCCAGCTGGCGCGCGCGCTGAAGGCG
>JAEWAD010000528.1 GCA_023391905.1 Pseudomonadota bacterium
GACCGTGACGGCGATCCGCTCGCCGTCGAGCTCCGTCGTCGCCGCCGTCCGCACCTGGTGCTGGCCGGCGAAATCGTCGCCACCGGCGAGAAGCCGGCGCACCATTGTCCGCCCGGCCGCGGAAAGACCGAGCGAACCCGACGAATCCGGCTCGAGAGCCCCCTGCGCCAGAAGCGCCCTGACGTCCCCGGCCTCGACGGGAGACCGCGCCGAGGTTCCGGGCAGAACGAGGACGTGGCCGATGGAACCCGGCTCCAGGCGCGCGCCCGACGCCGCCAGGCGCCGCGCCAGCCGGCCGGCGCCACGCGACGGCCTCATGACACGCTCCGGGATCGGACGGGCGGTTGCACAGCGTCTCGCGCCGCCCGCTCCAGACAGGTCACCAGCTGGTCGACGCGCGCCTGGTCACGCTGGTCCTCGATGCGGCGGCAGGCATGCGCCGCCGTGGTGCGGTCGCGCCCGAAGAGCCGCCCCGCCTCGGTGAAGGTGAGGCCGAGCGTCGTATGGGCCAGGTAGAGCGCCATCTGTCGCGCATGGCTGATCTCGACCGTGCCCCGCTCCGCCCCGCAAATGGCGCGCGGCGCGACGGAAAGCGCCGCGCCGACCAGCGATGCCAGCCCCTGGCGGATGCCTTCCTGCTCGTTTCCGCGCGGGTCGCGAGACGAGGGTTTCGGGAGCACCTCCCCGTTCGGCCTGTACATGTCCGACCTCCACATCGATGCGATAGGAATTAAAACCTACGACACCTTAGCGCTGACGGAAACGGGCGGGGATAGATTCTTTTCACGCCCCCGGCATTGGCAGCCGGCGTCCCCAAGCCCCGGGGATAGATCGGCACCCCGTCCCCGCCCACTCCAGCGGCCCGACAATGGCTTCCGGACAACCGGAGGCGATCATGACCGATACCGAACCCCAGACACGCGACCCGCGCCGTGCGGATTTCCAGAAATCGATGCACGGGATCGCCGCCCGGGCGGTAACCTCGATCATCGCGGTGGGAATCGCCGACTATCACCGCCAGCGCTGCCTGCCCGCTCTGCTGCCGCTGATGCCCGCGGAGATCGCCGACACCGGCGAGACGATGCGTCGGCGGATCGTCGGGCGTCTTGCCAGGGCGCTCCGTGCCGAACGCCGGCGCGGCCGGGCCGGCCACTGGAGCTACGACATCAACCGCCACATCGCCCTGCTCCAGGCCTATGAAGCCGAGCGCTCGCAACTGCCGGGCCATCGCCGCGTCGCGCCGGCCAACGAAAAAGGGCCCGGCGAATGCCGGGCCCTTTGAAACATCGTGCGTGTGGCGCTGCGATCAGCGGCGCTTGCGCTGCTGGCCGAGGCCCATCTTCTTGGCGAGCTCGGAACGCGCGGCGGCGTAGCTCGGAGCAACCATCGGATAGTCGGCCGGCAGGCCCCACTTCTCGCGATACTCTTCCGGCGAAAGATCATAGTGCGTGCGCAGGTGGCGCTTCAGCGACTTGAACTTCTTGCCGTCCTCGAGGCAGACAATATAGTCCGGGAACACCGACTTCTTCGGGTTCACAGCCGGCTTGAGGGGCTCGGGCTCGGGCTCGACGACACCGCCATGCGTACGGTTCAGCGCCTGATAGACTTCCGTGATCAGCCCCGGGAGATCATTGGCCGAAACGGAATTGTTGCTGACGTAAGCGGAGACGATATCAGCCGTCAGATCTATAAGGTCGCTTCCTGCCGTTTTCTCGATCATGGTCTACCCTAACCTCGGTTGTGTCATAGCAATTCTGTAACGAAGAATTTGTGAGCTTGCAGCTTCGAACGTGCCGGCGCCGCGGAAATCCACGCGGCTGGCATGCCATTCGGCGCGCTAAATTCGTTACTTCGTGGCACCTATATAAGTCGCATTCCGCAAAGACAAGCACTAAGTCGCCGCATCGAATGCCGACGGCACATCTTTGTGCTCGCGACGATTCGTCTCGGTCAATCTTCCCCTGTTCACATTTCGCGACGAAAACCCATTCACAATGCCGCGATCAACACATATGCGGCGATCAGCGTGGTGGCCCAGAACGCGATCTGACCGGTTCGCCAATTGGCGGCATTCACAAGATCCGCCGCGAAACGCCGCGAAAATCCTGACAATCGGGCCCGGACGGGATCTTCCAGTGCCGCGACCGCGGCGCGCCCGGGACGGGTGAAGCGCGCCCAGGCCGGCCCCACCTTCCGTGGCAGTTCGCGCCACAGCCAATCGACATCCATCGTAGATCCGGCGCGCGGCCGAAGTAACGGCAGCACGATGACAAATATGCAACTTGCGGCGATTAAGAGCTGCAGCTGGAACAGGACGTGATCCGGCGTCAGGATGGCGACTCCGGCGATCTGGGGCACGAGCGGCACCAGCACCGACGGGAAGCATCCAACGGCGAGAATCGCGCCGCAGAGCAGCGCCATGGCGGCCTTCATCGACCAGGCGGGATCGCGCCGCATCGACGCCTCGGCGGCCGGACGGAACAGGGCGAACCAAGGCAGCCGGAGGCCGACATAGAGGAACGACCCGGCCGAGATCGCCGTGAGCGCGAACCAGAGCACGCCCGCCTGCCCTTCGGCGAGCGCCGCCATGATCGCCGACTTGCTGACGAAGCCGGTCGTCAGCGGTACGGCGGCGAGCGAAAACGCGCCGATCAGCATCGCCGCCGCGACAATGGGCATGGCGGCCGCCAGCCCGCCGAGCGCGGAAAGACGGGTCTCGCCGGTCGCCTTCAGGATCGCACCGGCCGCCATCATCAGCAGCGCCTTGTAGAGGATATGGGCGAAGGCATGCAGCGCCGCAGCGGCGAGCGCCAGCTCCGAGCCGATGCCGACCGCGACCAGCATGAAGCCGACCTGCCCGACGATCGAATAGGACAGCAGCCTGCGGATATCGTCCTCGAGAAGCGCGTACACCATGCCGTAGACGGCCATGGCGAGGCCGAACCAGAGAAGCGCCGGCTCGCCGGGGAACAGGCGGATCAGCACCAGCACGGCGGCCTTGGTGGTGAAGGCCGACAGGAAGACGGTGCCCGACCACGACGCCTTCGGATAGGCATCGGCGACCCAGGCCGAGAGCGGCGGCGCGCCGGCGTTGACGAGGATGCCGGCCAGCATCAACCAGCGGCCGAGGCTATCGGCGCGAACCGCCTGCAACGCGACGCTGCCCGAAGCCGAGACCTCGGCGGCGATGCCGGCGAAGAGCAGGATGCCGCCCAGCACATGGATCAGCGCATAGCGCAGGCCGGCGCGGGCATCGCCGTTCGACCAGATCACCACCGTCGATCCGATCGCCATGACTTCCCAGAAGACGAACAGGCTGGCGAGGTCGCCGGCAAAGGCGATGCCTTGTGCCGCGCCGGCATAGATGAGGGCCGCCGCCTTCTCGGCGACGTTCTCCTGCGATTGGCCATAGAGCGCGCCAGCGAGCGCTGCGATGCCGAAGGCCGTACCGAAGATACGCGCCATCTGGTCGGGTGCGAGCGGCACGAGCTTCAGGCCGAGCCAGTCGACGACCAGCCCCGGCCCGAGCGGCAGCAGCCAGACCAACGCCAGCGCCGCGACCGGCGCGGCCAGGAAGAGCGCGTTGCGCAGCCAGCCCCGCACGAGCGGCAGGAGAAGGCCGACGAGGATCAGGACAAGCGCCGGCGACAGCGGCCCGAAGCTCTCAGTCATCCGCCCGCTCCTCCGTCCGCCGCAGGAGCAGCCCCCAGCCCTGCGCCAGCACGACCGCGAGGGCGGCGCCAACCAGTCCGAACCAGGCGGCGAAGCCGGGCGTGCCGTCGATCCAGAAGTTGCCGTGATGCTCGACGAAGAAGTCGGCGGCGACCAGCAGGGCCAGCACGACGAGAAGGGCCATCAGGACGACGCGGCGGGATCGGTTCATCTCATCCTCCCACGATCATCGAAGCGAGGCGGTAGGGAACGCCCGGCAGCAGGAAAAGCAGGACCGTCCCGGCGGCCGTCGCGGTCAGCGCGATCACCATCGGCAGCGGCGCCTCCTTGCGCGGGCCGTTCGCCGGCCGCAGGAAGGCGCGGGTCAGGATCGGCAGGAAATAGGCCGCGTTCAGCACGGTCGACAGGGCGATGACGCCGACGGCGACCCAGTCGGTCGCTCCCGTCGCGGCATCGAGGATGAACCATTTGCCGAGGAAGCCCGCCGCCGGCGGCAGGCCGATCATCGAGAGCGCGCCGATGGCGAAGGCGCCCATCGTCCACGGCATGCGACGACCGATGCCGTCCATCTCGCTGACCTTGGTGACATGCTCGGCCGTGTAGACGGCGCCCGCGCCGAAGAAGAGGGTGATCTTCGAAACCGCATGCGCCGCGATGTGCAGCGCCGCGCCAAGAACCGCCACCGGAGAGGCGAGCGCGGCCGCGAGCACGACATAGGAGAGCTGGCCGACCGTCGAATAGGCGAGCCGGCGCTTCAGGTCGTCGGCCCGCAGCGCCACGAACGAGGCGGCGACGATGGTGAAGCCGGCGACATAGACCAGCCACTGGCTGGCGCCCGTTTGCGCCAGCGTCTCGATGCCGAACACCGAGACGACCACCTTCAGAACCGTGAAGACGCCCGCCTTGACGACGGCGACGGCGTGCAGCAGCGCCGAGACCGGCGTCGGCGCCACCATGGCCGCCGGCAGCCAGCGATGCAG
>JAEWAD010000543.1 GCA_023391905.1 Pseudomonadota bacterium
TCGCCCTGCCGCGCCGCCGCGATCAGCGCGGCGCCATCGGCAAGGCCGATCTCGCGGGCGCGCGCATCGAGCGCCCGGCCCGCCGCCTGACGCTCAAGCCAGCCGGAACGGTCCTCGCCGGGATCGGCGACATCAGCGGCCGCCCAGCCGAACGAGCAAGCGCCACCGCGCACGCCCCGCACGATCTGGCCGCCGGCGAGCACGGAGGAACCGATGCCGGTGCCGATCGCCAGCAGGATCGCGTCGTCGAGCCCGTTGGCGGCACCGAGCCTGGCCTCGGCCAGCATCGCCATCTGCGCGTCATTGCCGGCCGCGACCGGCGCGCCCGCTTCGGCCAGCAGCACCGCGAGATCGACGCCGTCGAGATGCGGCAGGTTGGGCACCCAGCGCGCCACCGTGCCCTCGACGAGGCCGGGAATGGTGATGCCGATGCCGGATACCGATCCGCGCTCGGCAATCAGCGCCAGCACCTTGTCGCGCAGCGCCTCGGCGCTTGCAGGAGCCGGCCAGCGTTCGACGGAGGCCAGTTCGACCGGCGCATCGGCGGGAGAAAAACCGGCGCGCAGGCTGGTGCCGCCGAGATCGAGCGCGAGGACGTGCGAGGCGATGACTTGGGTCGCGGCGTTCATTCGAGACCTCCGCAGCCGCAGCCCGAAGGACGCCTGCGGCCGTTGAACATGCCGCCGCCGGCGTTGAAGGAATGCGAGGTAGTGGCGAAAGCCTGCGCGTATTGCGTCCCGTTCAGGCAGCCGCGCATGCGGTAGAGCGCCGAGTAGTAATCGACATAGGGGAAGGACGAGAGGCCGCGCGCCAGCTCGTATTCGGTGATCGCGTCGCGCCAGACGTCAAAACCCTCGCTGACGTCGACCAGCTCGGCGGCGACGAAGCCCTCGTCGTCCTCCCAGTTCTCGCCGAACAGCAGCAGACCAGGGCTGAAGGCCGGATGGGCGCGCTCCAGCGTCGGCAGCGCGGCGTAGAGCACGGCGGTCTTCGTCGCGTTGGCGGCGGCGCGGTGGTCCTTGTGCCAGCTGCCCTGCCAGTGGGTGATGATGGTGTCCGGCCGGAGCTCGCGGATGACGTCGGCGATCTTCAGCGCCACCTCGTCATTGTCGGGCAGGAAGGCGTCGGGATAGCCGAGCTCGCGCCAGGAGATGCCGAGCTTCTCGCAGAAGCGATCCGCCTCGGCGCGCTTCTGCTCCGCATAGGCATCCGGCGACAGGGAGGTGTGGCCCTGCTCGCCCATGGTCAGGTGCAGCAGAGTGACATCGAGGCCGCGCTTGGCGGCCGCGGCGGCGAGCGGGCCGGCGATCACCTCGGCGTCGAAGGCATGCGCCCCCACCACGAGCAGGCTCTTTCCGCCATAGATGCGGTCGTCGATCATTTCAGTCCTCCGGTGGCGCCGACGCCTTCACGGATCTGGCGTGCCAGCAGGAGATACATGACCAGCACGGGCATCATCGAGATCGCCAGCGCGGCGAAGACCATGCCCCAATCCGTGCGGAACTGTCCGATGAAGGTGGTGATGGCGAGCGGCACGGTCTTGTAGTCGTCGTCGAAGATGAAGATCAACGGGAAGAAGAAGTCGTTCCAGACGGCGATCGCGGTGAAGATGGCGACGATCGCCACCGCCGGCTTGATCGTCGGCAGGATGATGCGGAACAGGATGCGCCATTCCTTGGCACCGTCGAGCCGCGCCGCTTCCTCCAGCTCCTTCGGCAGCACGCGCATGAAGTTCGCCAGGATGAAGACGGCGAAGGGAATGCGGATCGCCGAATAGACAAAGATCAGGCCGAGCCGGCTGTCGAGCAGGTCGAGCGTCTTCATCAGCGTGAACAGCTCGACCGAGGCCAGGCGGATCGGCAGCATGACGCCGGCCAGGAAGAAGGCAAGCACGGGCGACGACCAGCCGAGCTGGTAGCGGGAGAGCGGGAACGCCGCCATCGCCGAGACGACAAGGGTCAGGACTACAGCGCCGCCGGTAACGGCGAAGGAGTTCCACATGTAGCGGGCGAACTGCGCCTGCGTCCACGCATTGGCGAAATTGTCGAGCGTCCAGTTCGTCGGCAGGCCGAACTTGTCGCCATAGATCTCCGCCGTCGTCTTGAAGCAGGAGACGATCAGGATGTAGAGCGGCACCGCGACGACCAGCGCCCAGAGCGCCAGGACGATCCAGCCCGGCAATTGCCGGATCCGCTGCGCGACGTCGAGATTGGTCATCAGAGCCTCACCGTCCGGCGCTCGAAGAAGCGCAGCAGCCCGATCGTCACCACGGTCAGGAGCAGGAAGAGCAGCGTGCCGAGCGCCAGCGCCAGGCCGATATCGGTGATGCCGACCGCCCCTTCCGCACCGAAGGCGAGGCGGAAGAAGTAGGTCACCAGCGTGTCGGTGGCGAAGTTCGGGTTCCCCTGCACGCCCTGCATCACATAGACGAGGTCGAACTGGTTGAACGTGTTGATGAAGGTGAGCGTCGTCAGCGACGAGATCGAGGGCACCAGCTGCGGCAGCGCGATCGACCACAGGATGCGGCCATTGCCAGCGCCGTCGAGCCGCGCCGCCTCGAACACCTCGGGCTGGATCTGGCGCAGGCCGGCGGTGAAGATCAGCACCGGCAGGCCCATCCAGTTCCAGGCGTCGACCGCGATCAGCACCCAGAGCGCCCAGGTGGAATCACCGAGGATGGTCAGCCGGCCCTCGAGCAGGCCAAGGCTGTGCAGCAGGGATTCGACGGCGCCGTCGGGCGTCAGCAGGAGCCGCCACAGCGCGCCGACGATGACCGGCGAGAGCACGGCCGGGAAGAAGAACACCGACTGCAGGAACGCCGTGCCGCGCTTCCTCAGGAACAGCAGATAGGCGAAGATCAGCCCGAGCCCGTTCTGCAGCACCATGATCCCGAAGAACCAGAACACGTTGTGCGTGAAGGCGCCGGAGAGCTTGGTCCAGCTCGGCTCGACGAACAGGCGGGCGAAATTGTCCAACCCGACGAAGCCGCGCATGCGGAACCCGCGCCATTCGAACAGCGAGCCCCAGAGCGAGCTCGCCAGCGGATAGATGACGAACAAGCAATAGATCACCAGCGCCGGCAGCACGAACAGCGCGGCGGAGCGATGCTTCTGCCATTCGATGGGCGCACGCCGAAGGCGGCTTGCAGTCATGGTCGCCTCCTTTCGGGCTGGCGGGGTTGGGGCGGCAGTCCCGCCTTTCCCCTCCCCCTTGCGGGGAGGGCCAGGGTGGGGGTACCGGCGCCGGCTGTTCCGGATGGATTGAAATCGGCGGGAGGGAGTTGGTACCCCCTCCCCAACCCCTCCCCACAAGGGGGAGGGGCCGAGGTCGTGCGGGACGCCTACTGCTTCGGCTTGAACCAGGTCGACACGGCCGCGTCGACGTTTGCCGCGAGCTTCTCCGGCGCGATCTTGCCCTCGATCATGTCGATGATCTCGGCCTGCACGACGGAGGAAGCCGTCGGCGTCTGCCAGCGGAAGCCGACCAGCGTCAGGTAGGGCGTGGCGTTGGTCTGCATCTCCAGCATCGACTTAAGCACCGGATCGTTCGCCGTGGCGCCGGAGCGGGCCGGCGGCCAGCCGAGCTCGTCGGCGAAGAGCTGGGCGAATTCGGGCGAGGCGATGAAGGCGAGCACCTTGGTGGCGTCTTCCTTGTTCTCGCTG
Organism: Pseudomonadota bacterium; assembly: GCA_023391905.1. GTDB lineage: Bacteria > Pseudomonadota > Alphaproteobacteria > Rhizobiales > Kaistiaceae > Kaistia. Next base: position 3,663 of record JAEWAD010000543.1, read on the forward strand.
TCCGAGACAAGCCCATAGGAACCGTCGGAGAAGGCCGAGACGGCGACCTGGCCCTCGGCCTTGTCGGCCGGGAACGGGAAGATCGAGAACTTCAGGTTCGGGTTCTGGGCCTTGAAGCTGCCATTCTCCCAGGCGCCGCCGAAGAACATCGCCGCCTTGCCCGAGATGAACTGCTGCGTGGCGGTGGTGTAGTCGACGCCGGCGAAGCCGTCCGAATAGTAGGGCTGCAGCGCCTTGACCTTCTCGAGCGTCTTGACGAAGCGCGGATCGGTGAACTTCGCCTTGCCGCTCATCATCTCGTCGTAGAAGCCGGTGCCGTAGACCGAGGGGCCGACGACGCCGACATTGATCTCGAGCGCCCAGCCGGAGCCATTGGCGCCGCCCGCCGCGATCGGCAGAACGCCGGCCGCCTTCAGCTTCTCGCAGGCGGCGACGAACTCGTCATAGGTCTTCGGGATGGCGATGCCGTTCTTCTCGAAGATCTCGGTGTTGTAGAAGACGCCCATCACCGGCGTCGAATAGGGCACGCCGTAGATCTTGCCGTCGGCGATGCCGACCGAACCGCTCAGCGCCGCCGGCGTGAACTCCTTCAGCGCCGGCACGCTCTCGTCGAGCACTTCGAGATAGCCGCCGTCGACCAGCGGCTGCAGCTCGCCATAGGCCTTGAGCTGGGCGATGTCAGGACCCTTGCCGCCGCGCAGCGCCGTCGACAGCCGGTTCTGGTAGTCGGCGTCGGGCGTGAACTGCAGCTTGACGGTGATATCCGGGTTCTTCGCGGTAAAGGCGGCGAAGATCTTCTCCATCGCCGCCTGGTCCTCGGTGCGCCAGCTCCAGAGCGTCACCTCGCCGGCCGTGGCCGAGAGCGCGGTGGCGGCGAGCGCGAGCGCACCGATCGTGGCGGATTTCAGATGTCTGCGAACGTTCAACATAACCGGTCTTCCCCTCTTCGACAGTGCTTATGTCGTTATAACGTCGTAATCACTCTAGCCGGATGCCGCAGGGTGACAAGTGGGATTCTGAGATGCTGCGCCGGATTTTCAGGCCGGCGCAGCGGGAGGTGGTCGTCAGTGTCCGCCTCACTGTCCGGTCATGCCGGATGCCGTGATGGTGCGGACGAAGAAGCGCTGCAGGAACACGAACAGGATCAGCGGCGGCAGCACGGCGAGCGTCGCCCCCGCCATCACCAGTCCCGTATTGACGGCGGAGCGGTTGTAGGAGAGCAGCCGCGAGAGACTGATGACGATCGGATAATTGTCGGCATTGCCCTGCAGCACGGTGAGCGGCCAGAGATAGCTGTTCCAGTGGTAGACGAAGGCGAACAGCGCGAGCGCCGCGAGCGCCGGCGCCACGGCGGGCGCCACGATGCGGAACAGGATGCGGAACTCCGACGCGCCGTCGAGCCGCGCCGCCTCCAGGAGTTCGTCCGGCACGCCGGCGATGAACTGGCGCATCAGGAAGATGCCGAAGGCATTGGCGAGGTTCGGGATGATCACGCCGGCGAGGCTGGCGTTGAGCCCGATCGAGCCGACCAGCCGATAGAGCGGAATGAGCGTCACGATCGGCGGCAGGAACATCGTCGCGATGGTGATCGCGAACAAGGCCTCGCGATAGCGGAAGCGGTATTTGGCGAAGGCGAAGCCCGCCATCAGCGAGGTCAGCAGGATGCCGGCGGTGGTGATGCCGGCGATCACGGCCGAATTCATGAAAGACCGGCCGACGCTGATCAGCTCCGCCACCTTCTGGTAGCTGTCGAGCGACGGCGTCTGCGGGATCCAGACCGGCGGGGTCTGCATCGCCTCGGCCGGCGTCTTCAGGCTGGACAGCACCATCCAGACGAGCGGGAAGGCCGACGCGACGGCGATCGCGATCATCAAGAGATAGAGGAAGGCGCGCCAGCCGGTGGCGCCGGCGCCGGTGGCGGGAAGACGTCCCTGCGCGTTCATCGCCGATCCTCCCGGCGCGCGAAGGCGAAGACGGCGGTGACCGTGATGACGAGCGCGAGCAGCAGCGTCACCGACATGGCGGCGCCGAGGCCGCCCTGGGCCCGCTCGATGCCGACGCGGCGGATGTGGTAGGTCATCACATTGGTCGAGCCGACCGGGCCACCCTGGGTGATCAGCGCCACCGGCTCGAACACCTGCACGGCGTTGATCAGCGCGATCACGGCAGAGAAGAGCAGCGTCCGCTTCAGGAGCGGCAGCGTCATGTAGCCGAACAGCTTCGGCCCGCGCGCGCCGTCCATCCGCGCCGCCTCGTAGATCGAGGTCGGGATCTGGGTGAGACCGGCGATGATCAGGATGGTGAAATAGCCGACCTGCTGCCAGACGTTCAGAAGGACGATGGAGACCAGCGCCGTGTCGGGCGAGGACAGCCAGGGCTGCGGGCCGATGCCGACCCAGGACAGGATCTGGTTGAACGGGCCCTCGGTCGGCGAATAGAGCTTCGAGAACACCAGCGCCACCGCGATCATCGGCACCATGTAGGTGGCGAACAAGATGGTGCGGAGCAGGTTGGCGCCCTTGAGCTCGGCCTGGTGGATCAGCATGCCGAACAACACCGACAGCGGCAGGATCAGCGCGATCGACATTGCCGAATAGAGCGCCGTGTTGACCATCGCGCCCTTGAAGTCGCGGCCGACGGAGCTCGACCCGAAGATCTCGCGGAAATTGTCGAAGCCGATGAAGGTCGCGGTCGTGAACGGCGTCTGCGCCGACCATTTGGTGAAGGCGAGCCAGACGGTCAGCGCGATCGGCACGAGGATGAAGACGGCGATCAGCCCCAGCCCCGGCGCCAGCATGGCGAAGATTGATTTTCGAAGGCCAATCATGCGGAACGGAATGCTCTGTTGAGGCGCGCCCGGCAGGCACGCACTTCCTGGTCCCTCGCCCACGGACGCGGGCGAGGGGTCAAGGTGTCCAAATCAGTCGTCATTCCCGCGAAGGGAATCCCTTCGGCCGGGCGGTCGGCCGAAGGGATCCCGGGTAAACCCGGGATAACGATGGAGACGCCTTACTGCGCGGCTTTCTCGAGGATCGAGACGGCGTCGGCCTGGGCCGCGGCGGCGGCCTCGGCGGCCGTCGTCTTGCCGAACTGCAGCGCCTCGATCTGGGCCTGCAGCGATTCCGTGAACTCCTGGCCGCCAAGCACGGTCGGGAACGGACGGGCTTCCGACAGCACGTCGACATAGCCGGAAAGGAACGGCGTCTTCAGCCGGTCGGCGAAGGCGGCGACGTCGGAGGTGCGCGACGGCAGGATGCCCATGGACTGCAGCAGGTCGCCCATGGCCGAGGCGCCGTTCTCGCCCGAGGTCGGGCCGTTGAACCAGGCGAGGAAGTCCCAGGCCGCCTTCTTCTCGGCGTCCGAGGCGCCGTCCGAGACGACGGTCATCCAGGAATAGGAGATCGAGTGCGGGCCGTCGCCCTTCGGACCGACCGGGATCGGCGCGGTCGCGACATCGGCGAAGCGGTCGCCCATGCCGGCCTTCAGCGCCGATTCCCACCAGTTCGCCATGATGATCATGCCGGTCTTGCCGGAGACGAAATTGTCGAGGAACGGACCAGTCGTGTTGGCGTCGGCCGTGCCCATGGTGGCGACCGAGGCACCCGACTGGATCAGCTTCTCGTAGAGCGCGAACGTCTCCTTGGCGTTCTCGCTGTCGAGCTGCGGCTTGCCGTCGACCACCAGCGCGCCGCCATTCGAGGCGAGCAGCGAGGCGAAGGGATGGACGACACCGGCCGCCCAGGAGTTGATCATGCCGAAGCCCTGCTGACCCTTGTCCTTGTTGGTCAGCTTCTCGGCGGCGGCGACGAACTCGTCCCAGGTCTTCGGCGCTTCCTTGATGCCGGCTTCCTCGAACAGCTTCTTGTTGTAGTTCAGCGCGTAGACGTCGATCTCGTTCGGATAGCCATACACCGTGCCGCCGACGCTGGCGGCGGTCGCCACGCCGTTCGGCCAGTTGGTCTTGACGTCGGTGGCGTTCGCGTCCGGCGCGGCGTTGACGAGCTTGTCGCGCGCCAGCTCCGGCAGCCAGAGATCATAGATGCCGGCGATCGTCGGGCCGCCGGCCTGGCCGGCCTGTGAGCGCAGCGTCGTCAGAAGGTCGCCGAACGGCACGGCGCGCACTTCCACCTTCACGCCCGGATGGTCCTTGGCATAGGTGGCGGCGGCGGCCTCGAGCTTGGCGACCGTCTCCGGCGGCCAATGCGTCAGGAACGATACGGTTACATCCTCGGCCCAGGCCACGCTCGAAAACGCGGCCATGGCGGAACCCAGAAACAAGCCCATCAACGGTCTGATCGTCACGGTACCCCTCCGTTCGAATGTCGACGGTCCGGCGGTGTAACCGGCCATCATTCTGTTATGACGTAAGGACGTTATAATGACTTCAGCAGATCGGCAAGCCGCCAAATGCAGCTGGCGGTGCACAGCCTTCCCGTACGTCCAGCATATCCGCAACGGCGCGCCGCGCCAGCGCCTTCGACAGGCCGATTCCGCCGCCGTTTGGAAGGCATGAATTTGCGCCGAGGACGGCGGCGGCGGAACCGTCGGGCTTGCCGTTCGGGACGGCAACGCCACATGCTGAGAAGCCGACCGTCGCCAATCGCGTCATGTGGAGGGCATCATGACAGACCGCGCCGTCCCCGAATCTCCGCTTCCCCGCCCCGTCCGTTCCAGCCTCGACCTGATCGGCCGCACGCCGGTGGTCGAGCTGACGACCTTCGACACCGGCCCGTGCCGTCTCTTCGTCAAGCTGGAGAGCCAGAACCCCGGCGGCTCGATCAAGGACCGCATCGCGCTGTCGATGATCCGCGCGGCAGAGGCGGACGGCAGGCTGAAGCCGGGCGGCACGCTCGTCGAGGCGACGGCCGGCAATACCGGCCTCGGCCTCGCCCAGGTGGCGCTGCCGAGGGGCTATCACCTGATCCTCGTCGTGCCCGACAAGATGTCGCGCGAGAAGGTGCAGCATCTGCGCGCCATCGGCGCCGACGTGCGCACGACCCGCTCCGATGTCGGCAAGGGCCATCCCGACTACTACCAGGACATGGGCGCGCGCATCGCCGCGGAGACGGGCGGCTTCTTCGTCAACCAGTTCGCCAATCCCGCCAATCCGCTGGCGCATGAGACGACCACCGGGCCGGAGATCCTCGAACAGATGGACGGCGACGTCGACGCGGTCGTGGTCGGCGTCGGCTCGGGCGGCACGCTGACCGGCATCGGCCGCTACCTGAAGCGCGCCTCGCCCAAGACGAAAATGGTGCTGGCCGACCCGAAGGGCTCGATCCTGGCGCCGCTGGTCAACACCGGCGAGACGATCGAGCCGGGCAGCTGGGCGGTCGAGGGCATCGGCGAGGATTTCGTGCCGCCGAACGCCGACCTGTCGCTGGTCTCCGCCGCCTACACCATCTCCGACCGCGAGAGCATCGCCGCGGCGCGCGCCCTGCTGGCGCAGGAGGGCATCCTCGCCGGCTCCTCCTCCGGCACGCTGCTGGCGGCCGCCTTGCGCTATTGCCGCGAACAGACGACGCCGCAACGCGTCGTCACCCTCGTCTGCGACAGCGGCAACAAATATCTCTCCAAGGTGTTCAACGACGTCTGGGTCGCCGAGCAGGGGCTGATCGAGAAGATCCGCCACAACAATCTGCGCGACCTGGTGGCCCGCACCTATGCCGACGGCACCACCGTCACCGTCGCGCCCGACGATACGCTGTCGACCGCCTATGCCCGCATGCGCTCGGCCGACGTCTCGCAATTGCCCGTCATCGAGCATGGCAGCCTGATCGGCCTGCTCGACGAGAGCGACGTGCTGAACGGCCTGCGCCGCCTCGGCGATGTGGGTCGGCGCGATTTCGGCGCCTCGGTGCGCGACACCATGGTGACGGCGCTGCACACGCTGCAGGCCGGCGAGCCGATCGACGCGCTGCTGCCGGTATTCGAGCGCGACGAGGTCGCCATCGTCATGGACGGCGATGAGTTCGTCGGCCTGATCACCCGCATGGACCTGATCAATCACGAGAGGTTGGCGCCTTGAACAAGCCGGAAAAGACAAACCGACTGGCCTTCGATACCCGCACCATCCATGGCGGCCAGAGCCATGACCCGCTGACCGGCGCCGTCATGGTGCCCATCTACGCCACCTCGACCTATGCGCAGGAAAGCCCCGGCGTTCACAAGGGCTTCGAGTATGGCCGCTCGCAGAACCCGACCCGCTTCGCCTTCGAGCGCGCCATCGCCGATCTCGAAAGCGGCACGGCCGGCTTCGCCTTCGCCTCCGGCCTCGCCGCCATCGCCACGACGCTGGAGCTGCTCTCCGTCGGCGACCACATCGTCGCCACCGACGATCTCTATGGCGGCACGTTCCGCCTGCTCGACAAGGTGCGCAGGCGCACCGCCGGGCTCGAGGTCTCCTTCGCCGACTTCACCGATCTCGCCGCCGTCGAGGCGGCGATCCGGCCGGAGACCAAGCTGCTCTGGATCGAGACGCCGACCAATCCGCTGCTCCGGATCGTCGACCTCGAGGCGATCGCGGCGCTGGCAAAGCGGCGCGGCCTGATCACCGTCGCCGACAACACCTTCGCCAGCCCCTACATCCAGCGGCCGCTGGAATTCGGCATCGACATCGTCGTGCACTCGACGACGAAATATCTGAACGGCCATTCCGACATGATCGGCGGCACGGTCGTCGTCGGATCGAACCCAGAGATCGCCAAGCAGATCCGCTTCCTGCAGAATGCCGTCGGCGCCATTTCCGGGCCGTTCGACAGCTTCCTGGCGCTGCGCGGGCTGAAGACGCTGGCGCTCCGCATGCAGCGCCATTCGGAGAACGGCCTCGCCATCGCGCGCTGGCTGGAGGCGCGACCCGACGTGAAGCGCGTGATCTATCCGGGGCTCGAGAGCCATCCGCAGCACGCGATCGCCCGGCGGCAGATGCACGCCTATGGCGGCATGATCAGCGTCGAGTTCGACCGCGACCTCGCCGGCACCAAGCGCTTCCTCGAACGCGTGCGCCTCTTCACGCTGGCCGAGAGCCTCGGCGGCGTCGAGAGCCTGATCGAGCACCCCGCCACCATGACCCATGCCTCGATCCCGGCCGCCCAGCGCGAATCGATCGGCATCTCGGAGGGGCTGGTGCGCCTCTCGGCGGGCATCGAGGCGGCGGAGGACCTGATCGCCGACATCGGACAGGCGCTTCTCTAAGGCAACGCGCGAGGTGTGATCTCGGTCACTGTACAAAACCTACCGTAAGGGCAGGCTCGGCATGATAATAGGAATGCCATACGAGAAAGGGAGCGGATGCCTGCTTCGGAGATTTCGGACGACGACACCATCGACGTCATCGCGGACGACGCCACGCCGACGACGCGTCGCGGACGGAAAGCCGCCGGCGACGACCTCGTCACCACGTCGCTGACGTTGAGCACGCGGGTCATCGAACACTTCAAGGCCTCGGGCGAGGACTGGCAGTCGCGCCTCAACGAGGCGCTCAACATCATCGTCAACCGCACCCATGCGCGCGAGGCGAAGAAGCGCGCGCGGCTCCGGGCCCGCAGCGCCGTCCGTCGCCGCCTGCCGCCTGCCGGCTAGAGCGTTTCATCGCTTCATGGAAACGGCGAAGCTGCGTCGACCTCTCCCTCAGGGAGAGGTGAAGACAAGCCCCCGTGTTCTGGCCAGTGCTCAGGTGCCGCCGGCGAAGTTCATCACTCGCGTCAGCAGCGTGTAGTTGGACTCGGCCACCATGATGGCGACGAAAACCAGGATCAGCAGCGGCGGCAGCAGGATCGCGTAGATCAGCGTCAGCCGCTCCCAGGCCATGTGCATGAAGATGGCGACGATCAGGCCGGCCTTCAGCAGCATGAACAGGATGATCAGCGACCAGCGCAGCAGGCCCTGCACGCCGACATAGTCGACGAAATAGGAACAGGCGCTGAGGATGAACAGCCAGACCCACACCGTCAGGTAGAGCCTCACCGGATGGTGTTGCTGCGTGTCGGCATGCGCGGTCGCGTCGGTCATGCGAACCTCCTACCAGAGGTAGAAAAAGGCGAATATGAAGACCCACACCAGATCGACGAAGTGCCAGTAGAGACCCATGATCTCGACGGATTCATACTGGCCGCGCCGGCTGGTGAAGAAGCCGCGCCGGCCGGTCTCGAAATCGCCGCGCAGCACCTTGCGCGCCATGATCAGCAGGAAGATCACCCCGAAGGTGACATGCGTGCCGTGGAAGCCGGTGATCATGAAGAAGGTGGAGCCGAACTGCGCCGCGCCCCACGGATTTTCCCACGGCCTAACGCCCTCGTGGATCAGCTTCGTCCATTCGAATGCCTGCATGCCGACGAAGCAGGCGCCGAGCAGCGCGGTGAGCAGCATCAGCAGCCCCGCCTTGCGGCGGTCGCGCAGATAGCCGTAGTGCACGGCGAGCGCCATGGTGCCGCTGCTCGAGATCAGCACGAAAGTCATGATCGCGATCAGGATCAGCGGCACCGACGTGCCGGCGATCTCGAGCGCGAACACCTCGCTCGGATTGGGCCAGGGCACGACCGTCGACATCCGCGCCGTCATGTAGGCGACGAGGAAGCAGCCGAACACGAAGGTGTCCGAGAGCAGGAACACCCACATCATCGCCTTGCCCCAGGACACGCCCTTGAACGAGCTCTGGTCCGAGGCCCAGTCGGCGACGAAGCCGCGCCAGCCCGAGCGCCCCTGCGGCGCGGGATCGTCCTGCATGATGCGGTCGTCCGCCAGATGTTCGACCATGCCCGCCTCCTATGAAAGCAGCTGACGGCAGATCAGGATGAAATCGCCGATCCAGCTCGTCAGCAGCCCGAGCAGCACCAGCCAGATCAGGAGAAGCGCGTGCCAGTAGGTGGCGCAGAGCCCGACGCCGGTCCGCAGCGCGGCGACGCCGGCCCCCCTGAGCATCCGCCCCGTCACCCGGCCGAGCGCCACCAGCCCGCCCGCGACATGCACGCCATGCAGCGCGGTGACGAGATAGAAGAAGGCGTTGGCCGGATTGCTGGCGAGGTAGTAGCCCTCCTGGTTCAGCTGCCACCAGGCGAGGAGCTGGCCGGCGAGGAACAGCAGCGCCGTGAAGCCGCCCGCGAGAAGCCCGGTGCGCACGCTGTCGAGGTCGCCGCGGCGGGCGCCTGCCCGCGCCGTCTCCAGCGCCAGGCTGCTGACGAGGAGCGTGAAGGTGTTGACGTAGAGGATGCCCGGCAGGCGCACGGGCCGCCAGTCGCCGAGGCCGGCGCGCATCAGATAGGCGCTGACGGTGAGCGCGAAGAGCGAGCCGACCACCACCAGGAACACCGCCAGCCCGACCTGCGCCGCCTTCGGCGTCGACGGCTCGACGATCGGCACGCCGCCGGCGACGCCGACCTCGAGCCAGGGCTTCGAGAACAGGCCCTGCCGGACCAGCCACGCGAAGACGACGCAGAGCACGGCCAGCAGGAAGACGAGGATGACGCTCACCGCGCGCCCTCCCCGACCGGGGCCGCGGCGGCTGGGCCGGGACCGGGATCGTTCTGCGCCAGGAAATCCTTGGCCATGCCGGGCACGCTGTAGTCATAGGCCCAGCGATAGACGACCGGCCGCTCGGCGCCCCAGTTGCCGTGCGGCGGCGGCGTCTCCGGCGTCTGCCATTCCAGCGTGGTGGCGCCCCACGGATTGCCGCCGGACGGCTTGCCGTGCTTGAGGCTCCAGACGAGGTTGAACAGGAACAGCATCTGCGCCGCGCCGACGACCAGCGCCGCGATGGTCATGAACTCGTTCAGCGTATGGGCCGACGGCGGCACGAAGCTGATGTCGCCGGACTCGAAATAGCGCCGCGGCACGCCGAGCAGGCCGAGATAGTGCATCGGGAAGAACACGGCATAGGCGCCGAGGAAGGTGACCCAGAAGTGGATCTTGCCCATCGCGTCGTTGAGCATGCGGCCGGTCATCTTCGGGTACCAGTGATAGATCGCGCCGAAGATGACGAGGATCGGCGCCACG
>JAEWAD010000556.1 GCA_023391905.1 Pseudomonadota bacterium
CGGCGATCGCGATCCTGGCGTTCGACGTCTATTTCTACATGGACCGAATCCTGGTGCATGGCCGCCGTGCCGAGGCCGCCGACTTCGTCCTCCTGATCGCGCTGGCCATCTGGTTTCAGCGACGCCGGGCAGCGCCGCGTCTGCTTTCCCTCGTCCTTGTTCTCGGAGCGGCCTTTGGGCTGTACAGCATCGGAGACTACCGGTCGGTCACGACGGCGCGCGACCCGTCGCCTTGGTCGGCCCTGCTCAAGATCGATGTCGCCGAGAATTTCGAAAGCCTGATCACCCAGGGCGGCGACGAGGTGCGCAACGCGATCAATCGCATGGAGACGGTGCGCCGTTCCGAGGGGTTCGATTTCGGGCTCAGCCACTGGAACATGACCGTGTTCAACTATGTGCCGGCGCAGGTCCTCGGCGCGGAATTCAAGGAGGGACTGATGCTCCCGCTGGACGGCCAGATCGCGCGGGACTACGCGCCTCATCCCGGCACGACGGAAACAGGGCTCAGCGACTCCTTCGCCTCGTTCGCCTACCTCGGGGCGCTCAAGTTCTTCTTGCTCGCCTATCTGATGCGCAAGCTCTACGACGCAGCGATGGAGGGCAGCACGCTCTGTCAGATCGTCTATGCGCTGTCGCTAGCGCCGACGATGCACGCCATCACCCACCACACGCAATGGCCGATCTCCGCCTGGATCCATATGGGGATCTTCCTGATCCCGGCTCTCGCACTGGCCCGCGTCCGGGATATCGGCGCAGGGAACGCCATGCAGCTACGGCGAGAAGCGACATGATGACGAAGCCCTGGCTCGAGCCCAGAGCAAGGGAGCGCCGACCCGTCGTCGCGGTCGTGTTCCAGCGCTTCGGCCCCTATCATATCGCCCGCCTGCGCGCGGCCGCCCTGCACATGACCGCGATCGGGATCGAATTGAGCGCCACCGACCGTACCTACGCCTGGGCCACCGAGGACGGCCGGGGTCTGTCGCGACACGTGGTCTCGCCGGATATCGATGCCGAAACCGCGCCGGGGCTGTTCGCGAAGGTATCCCGGACGCTCGCTTCGACGCGTCCGGACGCCGTCGCGATCGCCGGCTGGTCGCATCCCGGCGCGATGGCGGCGCTCCTCTGGTGCGCAGTCCATCGCGTTCCCGCAATCCTGATGTGCGAAAGCGCGGAGGCGGATGCCGTTCGGCTATCCTGGCGCGAGGCTATCAAGCGCCGCATCGTCTCGTTGTTCGCCTCCGCCCTGGTCGGAGGCTCGCCGCACCGCCGGTATCTGGCCAAGCTGGGCATGCCGCCCGAGGCCGTGTTCGACGGATATGACGTCGTCGACAATGCACATTTCGCCGCCGGCGCCGCCCGCGCGCGAGCCGATGCCGATGCGGTGCGGGCCCGCCACGGCCTGCCCCGCCGGTTCTTCCTGACGTCCAGTCGCATGATCGGCAAGAAGAACCTGTTCGCGGTTCTCGATGCCTATCGCAGCTATCGGTCCGGTGCGGCGATGGATGCCTGGGATCTGGTCATTCTCGGCGACGGCCGTCTCATGCCGTCGATCCGTGAGGCTGTTGCCCGCGACGGCCTGACGCCTCATGTGCATCTGCCCGGCTTCCGGCAATATGCGGATCTGCCGAGCTATTATGGGTTGGCCGGTGCCTTCGTCCTCGCCAGCACCACCGAGCAATGGGGCCTCGTCGTCAACGAGGCGATGGCGGCAGGCCTGCCGGTTCTCGTCTCGTCGCGGTGCGGCTGCAGCGGCGAGCTCGTTCGGCAGGGCATCAACGGCTTCACCTTCGATCCAGCCGCACCGGCCGAGCTCGCGCACCGGATGCAGGAGGTCGCAGCGGATCCCATGATGGCCGGCGCGATGGCGACGGCTGGTCAAGATCTGATCGCGGAATGGGGCCCGGACCGCTTCGGCGCCAACTTGCGCGCGGCGGTGGACCATGCCCTGGCGGCCCCTCGCCGGCCGGGCCTGGGAGCGTTGGCGTTGGCTGGGTTTCTAATGTTTCGACGCGAGCGTCCGGACGATTGATCGCTGGTGATGGGATCGCTCAAAGCAGACGTTCGAGAAGTTCGCGCCAGACGTGGCCATAGTGCTCGATGGTCATTGGCTCGACGCGGCGACGGGCCGCGCTTCCCATCCGGCTCCGAAGGCCGGGATCGGCGATCAGCCGCGCGATCGAATGGGTCATGCCCTCGATGTCCTCGGGACCATGCAGGAAGCCGTCGACGCCATCGCGAACCAGAGTACCACTCTCCGGCGTCGTGACGATCGGCAGCCCCGTCGCCATTGCCTCCATCACGGCGCCGGCCGAGCCTTCGCAGGTGGAGGGGAAGAGAAGCACGTCGAAGTGTTGCAGCCAGCCCGGAATGGTCGCCGCCGGCACGGCTCCGACCAGACGGACGCCGCCCCTTTCCTGCGCCAGCCTGGCTTCGTCCAGAGCGTGGGGGCCGATCATGACGAATTCGGCGACCTTCGGATCAAAGACGTGAGCGACCTTCAGGAATGCCGGCGCGCCCTTGCGCAACGAGACGGCGCCGACAAAGCCGATCCGCACGACATCGCTTCGGCAACTCCGGTCATGGAAAGCAAACATCCCCGTGTCGATCGGATAGGGCAGCACCGAGATTCGGTCGCGGTCGACGCCTTCGTCGATCAATCCCCGGCGGACATAGTCGGAGGCGCAGGTGATGTGGTTGGCCGCGGCCCAGCTGCGCCGTTCGACCTCCCGCATGCGCAACGGGCCTGTTGCGTCGATCGGGCGCTCCCAGCCCGGCCAGAGCGCCGCCTGACGCTCGGCGGCGCGCTGCTCGACCGTGATCGGCGCGATCATCTGGTCGAGGATCACGGCCATGCCGCGGCGCCGCGCCCTTTCGCACAGCAAAGGATCGATATTTCGGACAAAACCCGCGAGGGCGTCGGCATTGCCCCATCCATGCCGCAGCACATGTCGGGCCATGATGCCGGAGCGCCGGATGTAGAGTTCCTCGGCAGACGATGCCCGGCGCTCGGAGAGCCTGCCCAGCAAGCTCGTCCAGAACGGGCCAAAGATCTTGCGGTCATCGAGAGCCGTCGATCGCCGACCTGCTAGGCGCCTGCCGACAGCGTATGGCAGCTTGGCCATGACCGCGGCGAGCGCCGCGTGGGTCGATCCCCGCCGTGCATACCAGTCGGTATGCATCACATCGAGGATCCCGGCCGATTGCAGCGCCAATGGCAGGGCGTAGCGAAGGCGTGCGCCATCCTGGACGAAGACGACGCGGCGAGGCGCCGCGAGGTCTGGCCGCCCCTCGCCGCCCCCAACGTCGCTTGCCGCGATGATCGTCATGCGAGGTGTACCGAAGCGGGGCGAGTACCGATCCCGAGGACCCAGCGATAGACCGCGCTCATCTCGTCGGCGACACCGGCCCAGCTATGGCGCTCGCCCACCAACCGCCGACCCAGATCGCCCCGGTGTCGACGTTGCGCCGGCGTCATGGCGAAGAGTTGCCGAAGGCCCTGCTCTACCCCTGTCGGGTCGGCTTCGATCCGGACCGCGCCGGCGCTGGCAAAACCCTGAGGCAGATTGCATTGCGGGGTCATCAGCACCGGCAGTCGCGCGGCCCAGGCCTCGAGCACGGCGATGGGCAGGCCCTCGCTGAGGGATGGCAGGACGAACGCATCCGCCGCCGCCAGCGTCCTTGCCTTTTCCTCACCGAATTGCGGGCCGACGAAATGAACGATGTCGCCGAGCCCGAGCGATGCGCTCAGCTGGTCCAGCTCGGCGCGGTAAGCTGCCTCGCCCCAGCCCGCTATGACGAGATGCCAGGGCCCCGGCAAGGCGGCATCGCGCGCCCGGGCCAACCCACGCAGGAGATGCGGGAGGCCCTTTTGTGGCGCGAGCCGCCCCAGGAACAGCAGGACCTCGGCCCGAGCCGGGATGCGGCTTCGCCAGAGCGGCGGGTCGGCCGTGTCAGGCCCGGGCGGGTCTACCCCATTCGACACGATGCAGACCGGATTGGTCAGGCCGGCGGCGCGGATCGACACGAGTTCCGCCTCGCAGAGGGCGTGCAGGCAGGCCGCGCCGCGCAGATGACGCATCTCATAGGCTCGGCTGGCGAGCGTCTTCTTCCAGCGTCGGTGAGCCAGCGCCCAGGTGTCGAGCTGTCCGTGCGGGCTGACGATATAGGGAGACCGGCGCGCGGCGGCCCAGCGCGGCGCCACCACGGACGGATACATCCAGAGTCCATGCACATGCAGAAGATCCGCCGGGCAGGTTCGCAGCGCACGATCAAGGGCCGGTGCATAGCCGAAGGATCGGGGACCATGGCAGGGAAAGGCTTGGACGGGTACGCCACGGCGTTGGAGGGTGTCGGCAGCCGGATCCGGGTGGTCGAGGCCGAAGACACTGGCCCTCGTGCCGGCCCGTGCACCAATGGCTGGGGCGAGGCCGGACACCGCCTCGAAAATGCCGCCGGACGCCCGAGAAACCGGACCCATCACCATGGCGATTTCGATTGGTACCGCCTCGACGTCTGGCGTTTCCGGATCTGCCTGGCTCCATGCGTGGGGCATCGCCTCATCCTCCTGGATTGGCCGGATCAACGCGCCGGTGGTGCGAGCAGGGCGTCGAAATGCCGATCCACGGCGAGGATGTCGCCCGGCTGCAGGCGGTCCTGCTCCGTGACCGTGACCTGCTCCGTACCGGAGGCGGTGCGCCGCACGAGGGTGAAATTCGCCGCCGGGAGATCCCGCAGGCCGCTGGCCTCGAGTTCGTCGCTGGCCGCGACGATGCTGGCAGCGAGCGATGCGATCTTCTGGTCTGTCCGTGCGATCGCCAGCTCCAGCGCCCGGAGGGCGAGTGCATTCTCGGCCTCCCGGACCGTGCGCAGGGCTCCGATCCGCTGGTCGATGTCGATGCGGTTGTGTCGTGCGCGCGCCAGGAAGCTCTGCACCTCGAGCTTGTCGCGCTTGAGCGCCGATTGCTGCCTCTGGCTTTCGCGCAGGCGCGACTGCGCCGTCAGGCCCTGATCGGCGAGCTGCCGGGTCGCCGCCACGTCCTGCGCGATCAGGGCGATTTCGCCGTCATGCAGCCCGAGACTGGTCTCGAGGCTGGTGATCTCGTCGTCGAGCGTCTGGCGTTGCGCCGTCAGGGCGGCGATCTGGCCGGCAAGGCCCTGCCTGCGGTTCTCGAACAGCGTCGTTTCGGCGGCGACCAGCGAGGCCGGCGCGCCCTGATGCAGCAGGCCGGCAGCATCGAAGGGCTGATCCGCCATCTCGGCCTGAAGGCGCGCGAGCTCGACCCGTTGCGACGACCGGAACAGCTTCTGATCGGCCAGTTCCTGACGGAGCGAGAGAAGCTGCAGCGCCGCGCCGGTGTAGGGCGTCGGCGGCCGGCGCAGGCCGCCGCCCAGCGCGATCAGCTCCAGCACGATCATGTTCGGCCGGAATTCATACCGGCCGGGAGCCTGGATGTCGCCGGTGACGAAGACCGGCGCGTGGGCGACCACGTCGACGCTGACGGTATGTCCGTTGGGGATGCGGCCGGCCAGCCCTGCCATGAGGCGGCCGGCTGCCTCTTCCGGCGACATGCCCTGCAAGGCGACCCGGCCGAGACGCGGATAGCTGATCGCGCCGTCGGCGCCGATCGTGAACCGCCCGCCGAGATCGGGCTCGCCGAAGACGGAAACCTGCAAGGTGTCGCCGGCGCCGAGCCGGTAGGCCATCGGGGCGGGCATGGCGCTTGTCGGCACGATCGCGAGGAAGGCCACGGCAAAGCTACACAGCCAGGCGCATCCCCGGACGTGGGCGAGAACGGCCATCATATCGTCGTCTCCCACATCAGTGTGGGCGAGGAACCGGGCGATGCCGCCGTTCTCGCCGCGCCAAGCGTTGCCGACACGGCGGAAGCGGTTCGCTCCGGCGATGATTCAAACCGGCGATGCGCGCGGAGCGGCACCTGATTGAGCAGGATCGCGCGAATGGGCAGGCCGCAATAGGCCAGGCGCTGAACCGACGCCGCCACCGCCTGCTGCGTCGTGCGCCCCCAGCGCGCGATGAACAGGATCGCGTCGACCTCCGTGCCGAGTTGCAGGGTGCGCGAGGCGGTCGCCAGTGTCGGCGCATCCAGGATCACGATGTCGAAGCGGGACCGTAGATCGGCCATGAGCTTGGCGAAGGCGACCGCAGTGGCGAGCGCGGCGGGCAGCGGCCCCGATTGCACCGGTGCGACGATCCGGACCGACGAGAGCGGATCGGTGACGGCAAGGACGCCGACGGGCCAGTCGTCCTGCTGTTCGTCTGCCTCGATGTCGAATGATTGGGGCTCCCGACCGGGACGCCGGCCAACTCCGGCGCCTCCCTGCCCTGCCTCGAACGTGACGAGGACCACCGATCGGCCGGCTGCAGCCATGGATCTGGCCAAAGACAGGGCGATCGTGGTCTTTCCGTCGCCCGATTGGGCGGATGTCAGCATCAGTACAGAGGCACGCCGGAACGTCGGCGACAGCCGCAACGTCCATTGCAGCGTCGCGAAGGACTCTGCGTAGGGCGAGTTGGGGGCCTGCACGACGAGGCTTGCCGGGCGGCGGCCCTGTGCAGGGATTGCCGCGAGGACGGGCAGTCCGGTGGCGGCCTCGAGATCCTGCCGGGACCGCACGCGATGATCGAAATGGCCCAGCATCAGTGCCATCGCGATGCCGCCGGTCGTGCCTCCCATCAAACCAAGGAGTAGTGCCGACAGCAGGCGGGGCCCCGCGGCATGTGCGGGGATGGCGGCCTCCGACAGGAGCCGCACGCCCGGGTCGGTCAGCTCCTTGCGGTCGCCGATCTGCTTGGCTCGGCCGAGCAGGCTCTCGAACACAACCCGGTCGGCGTTCGCTTCCCGGACCAGGCCCTCCAGCTTGACGCGTGCGGTATCGGACCCGCCATAATCGGCCTCCGCGGCCTGCAACTGCGCCTCGAGCGAGGCGACGCGGCGATGCGCCGTGTCGATCTCGTTGCGCAGGCTGACGAGGATCTTCTCGACCTCCCGGCCGATCTGTTGCCGGACGGTGTCGAGTTCGGAAACGAGGACGGGAACCTCGCTGCTGCGCGAAGCGCCGGTGTCGTTCAGCACCTGCAGCTTGCGCTCGAGTTCGGACTGGCTGACGCGCAATTGCTGGATGATCGGCGAGCCGAGCACGTCGCTGAAGCCGTCGAGCCCGTCCGGCTTGGCGGCCAGCAGGGCCGCCGTTCGTTCGCGTGCCTCGGCGGTGGCATAGGCGGCTCGCGCGGCGATCAGTTCGGCGCTGAGCGCGCTCACGCGCTGCGCCGCGATGGTCACCCCCTCGACCTCGAACAGGCCGGAAGCGGCGCGGAAGCGTTCGACGCCCTGCTCTGCCTGCTGCAGCTTGGCGCCGAGGGTGGCCAGCCGCGCCTCCAGCCAGTCGCTGACCCGCCGCGTCGCGTCGATCTGCAGATCGTCCTGATAGTCGAGATAGGCGCGCGCATAGGCATTGGCGACCCGCGCGGCGACCTCGGGATCGTCGGCGGCGAAGGCGATGTAGATCGTATAGGACCGGCCATCGTTGAGCACGGCGAGATTGCCCCGGAGAGCGGCTTCGATGCGCGCCCGCGTATCGGCCGGTGCCGGCTGACCGCGGCCGAGAAGCGACCCGATCGCCGCGCTGAGCGCCGCCCGCGCCCGCTGCACGATGCCGGGCTGCGGAACGAGGCGCTGGAGGTCGAAGCGCTTGCCGGCGCCGTTCGCCGCCGGCTCGGACAACATGGCGATCACACGCTGCGCCATGTCGCGGGATGCGATCATGTCGAGCTCCGTCCGCACGACCGGGTTTTCCTGCGGCAGCGGCGCCACGACCTGATCGATCGGCATGGCCTGAAGGCGGCGAACGTCGAGAGCGATCACGGCCTCGGCGACGAAGCGCGGCGGCTGCGCCATGTAGTAGAGCAGACCGATCGCGAGGCCTGCCGCTGAAGTCAGGGCGATCAGCCGGGCGCGCTGTCGCAGGGCCGCCAGCCCGTGCAGGCCGGCTTCCTGCGGCCGCCCGGCGGGCGGCACAGACTGAATCACGGGGATGCTCCGGGGCTCGGCCGATCAGGGACAGGCGATCATCGGCAGCGCGACGACGCGGCTCCGTGGCGGCGGTGGCGCATGGTCGCCGTCGCCCTCTTCGACCGACGTTGCCGGTTCTGCCGAAGGATCGCGCCATCGCGCCGGTTTCGCCGCGGCCTGGATCAGCTGATTGAGCTTGTAGGCCACCTCGGTCCGATTATGGGCGCCGAGCTTCTGCATGATGCAGCGGATATGCACCTTGATGGTGCTCTCGCGCAGGTCGAGCTCGTAGGCGATGATCTTGTTGGCCTTGCCCCGGAGGATCGCTTCGGCGACCGCGGCCTGACGGGGCGACAGGAGTTCTGCGAGCGGGTCGGCCGGGGGTTCGGCGGCTTCCAGTGCCAGAATGTCCTCCCGCGACGCCATCAGGCTGCTGGCGGGAATGAAGAGGCCGCCCGCCCTGGCGAGATTGACGGCCTCGGCCGCCACCTGCAGCCCGACGCTCGTCGGAATATAGCCGCGGGCGCCACGGTCGAGCGCCAGGACCACGTTCAAGGCATGGTCGCTGTCGGCGAGGATCACGGTCGGGATCGACGGAAAGTCTCGCGTCAGGGCGTGCAGCGACGCCTCGACGGAAATCTCGTCCGGGCGCTGTCCGCCGATGCTGAGCAGGATGATCGCCACGTCATCGTGAAACGCCTTGGCGGCGCGCCAATCCTCGGCGCTGCTGAACGGCAGGATGTCGAGATCGGTCCGACAGGCCTGCAGGCCGCGGGCAAGGCATTCCCGATCCAGGACGCGGCGGTCGATCAGCGCGACCGAAAGGCGGTCGGCACGTTCGGCAAGCGGTTGAGGCTCGAAGGTCTTTGCATCGGCATTCCACATGTCCGGCTCCCATCGGTGACCAGATGATCCTTGGATTGGCATGCTCATGCGTGTATAATATGGCTACACAACCGAAGCGGTTATTGTCTACAACTCTAGGTTGTATTATCGACTTCTACCTCTTTTGTTGTATGCCCTCCGCCGTTCGGGCGATCGTCTCTGCCGGCTCGGCAGATGTGACTCGTTATTCGCGCATGTACGGGAACACGTCCTGCCTTTTGCATTCTGTGACTGGCCGTTCGACCTAGCGCGGATGGGCGGCGCGCCATTCGGAAGGCGGCGTGAAGCGGCCGCGCCAAATCCCCTCCTTGCCGCGCCGTGCCGCGTCTTCCTCGGCTGCGTAGTCGCCGGGGCCGCGTCCGCCATAGTTGACCGCGAGCCCATCACGAACCATGGCCGCTCCGACGTCGCCGACCCCGTCGATCCGACAGGTGGCGACGACCCGGCCGAAACGGTCGTTCGTATGGGGCGAGCAGCGCAAATCGCCCTGCGCCACGAGCGATTGCAGGGCCCGTCGCGCAGCCTCGCCACAGGGCCACCTGGTGCCGTCGGCCGCCTCGCAGTCCTGGCGCAGCTCCGGCGCGTCGATCCCCGCCAAGCGGAAGTCCACGCCGTCTATGGCAATCGAATCTCCATCGCGGACCACGATGCGCGATCCCTCCGAGGTGCGGATTTCGCGGAGTTTCTGGTCCAGGTAACCGATGGCCAGCGCGCCTGCGATGAGCAGCAGGAGGAAGATCAGCGAGGACGGCTTGCGGCGTCGGGAACGGTGTCGAATCATGCCGGCCAGTGTAGCGGCGATGCCGTCCTTGGGCAGGCGGGCGGCGCAAACGACCGGCTTTCGCGCGCGAATGCCGCATGCGTCCGCCCTTGCGAGGACGAGGTATAGCGCCTCAACGCAGCGGCACCGGACACCACCTGCCCTTGCCCGCCACGACGTCGCCTGCGATGAAGGGCCCGCGTCGTCGCGCCGTGCGGCGGCATCGAGACGAGGACCGCGGCATGCAGCCGTCCCGAGACATTGTGCGCCTGATCGAGATCATGGCCGCGCTCCGCGATCCGGAGACCGGCTGTTCATGGGACAAGGTCCAGGATTTTCAGTCGATCGCGCCCTACACGATCGAGGAGGCGTTCGAAGTCGCGGACGCCATCGAGCGCGGCGATCTGGTCGACCTCGAGGAGGAGCTGGGCGATCTGCTGCTGCAGGTCGTCTACCACGCCCGCATGGCCGAGGAGATTGGCGCGTTCGCCTTCGGCGACGTCGTCATGGCGATCACCGCGAAAATGATCCGCCGGCATCCGCATGTCTTCGGCAGCGAGGAGGCCCGCAGCGCCGGCGCCGCCAAGGGGTTCTGGGAAAAGATCAAGGCCGAGGAGAAGCGCATCCGCGCGGAGAAGCGCCGCGCTGCCGGTCAGGCGGGCGACCATGTTGCCGGGCTGCTCGACGACGTGCCGGCCGGGATGACCGCGCTGGCGCGGGCCGTCAAGCTGCAGCAGAAGGCCAGCACGGTCGGCTTCGACTGGAACGATCCGCGCGCCGTTCTCGCCAAGATCAAGGAAGAGATCGGCGAGATCGAGCAGGAACTCGACGCCGAAGAGGTCTCGCCGGCCCGGGTTCGCGACGAGATCGGCGACCTCCTGTTCGCCGTCGCCAATCTGGCGCGGCATGTCGAGGTCGATCCCGATGCCGCCCTGCGCGGTACCAACGAGAAGTTCATCCAGCGCTTCCGTCACATCGAGACGCGCCTCGCCGAGGCCGGCCACTCTCCGGCCGACGCCAGCCTCGACGAAATGGAAGCGCTCTGGGTCGAGGCGAAGACCGCAGTCTAGGAAACGCCTGCAAGAGCCTGATCCATCGACGGGAACGGACTGACGGCGGTGCCGTCAGTCCCGATCCATCGGATCCCAGGCCTTCTTGCTCTCCGTCGCCGCAGCCTTCTCCTTCGAGGGCAGAAGCTTCGCGCGCGGGAACTCGCGGTGGAAGGCGCTCTCGTGCTTGTCGGGCACGCGGATGTTGGCGATCGTCGTGCCGTCCTCCGCGTCGACGCGGGAAAGCACTTCGCCCAGCTCGTAAAGCCGGTGGAGCCGCGCCAGCGCGTCGCCGGCGAGTGAGACCGTATAGACCGGGCGCCCCTCGCTGAGCCGCTGTTCGACGAGATCGAGCAGGGTCGGGATCCCCTCGCCTGTCAGCGCCGAAATCGGCACGATCGCCGGCTTGCCCTTGTCGGTGCTGGGCCGCACCGCGGGCCGGGCGTCTTCCGGCATCAGGTCGATCTTGTTCCAGACTTCGATCAGCCGGTCGGTCTTGGTCGTCTCGACGCCGAGTTGCTCCAGCACGTTCATGACGTCGCGTGCCTGCGCCTCGGTATCCTCATGCGCGATGTCGCGGACATGCAGGATCAGCGTCGCCTCGATCACCTCCTCCAGCGTGGCGCGGAAGGCGGCGACCAGATGTGTCGGCAGGTCGGAGATGAAGCCCACCGTATCCGACAGGATGATCTCGGTTCCGTGCGGCAGCTTGAGCCGGCGCAGCGTCGGGTCGAGCGTTGCGAACAAGAGGTCCTTGGCGAAGATGTCCGAGCTGGTCAGCGTGTTGAACAGCGTCGACTTGCCGGCATTGGTGTAGCCGACAAGCGCCACGATCGGATGCGGCACCTTGCGCCGGCTTTCGCGTTGCAGACGGCGGGTGCGGACGACGGTCTCGAGCTCGTGCTCGATGCGGGTGATCCGCTCCTGCAGGGCGCGCCGGTCAGCCTCGATCTGGGTCTCGCCGGGGCCGCCGAGGAAGCCGAAGCCGCCGCGCTGGCGCTCCAGGTGGGTCCAGCTGCGGACCAGCCGGCTCTTCTGGTAGTTGAGATGCGCGAGCTCGACCTGCAGCGTGCCCTCGCGGGTCTGCGCCCGCTCGCCGAAGATCTCGAGGATGAGGCCGGTCCGGTCGATGACCTTGGTGCCCCATTCCTTCTCGAGGTTCTGCTGCTGGACCGGCGTCAACGCGTGGTCGACGATGGCAAGCTCGATCTCGTCGGCCTTGATGCGCGCCGCCAGTTCCTGAACCTTGCCGCTGCCGAACAGGGTCGCCGGCTTGTACATCGGCAGGGGAACGGGAATGCCCTCGACCACGTCGAGCTCGATGGCTCGCGCCAGGCCGATGGCCTCCTCGACGCGGGCGCCCGAGCTACGGTCCGCGCCGCGCGGATCGCCTTCGGTGCGGCGTGTCCGCGCCGGGCGAATGGGAACGAGCACGAGCGCCCGTACGGGCGCACGCTTGGTTTCGATATAGCTATCGGATGCCTCGGTCCCCTCGGGCCCTTCCGGCAGATCAGGAAACTCGGACAATCAGGCTCCCGGCCGATCGCCCTCTTCGCCCGGCTCGAAGAGCTGAACGGGAGCGCCCGGCATGATGGTGGAGATGGCGTGCTTGTAGACGAGCTGCGAATGGCCGTCCCGCCGCAACAACACGCAGAAATTGTCGAACCAGGTGACGATGCCCTGCAGCTTGACGCCGTTTACGAGGAAGATCGTCAGCGGGATCTTGCTCTTGCGGACGTGGTTGAGAAACGTGTCTTGGAGGTTTTGGGCGCGTTCTGCCATTCTTGTCTCTCACGCTTGACCTTGTTGGGGACGCGGGTCCCGAGGGCCGACTGACCTGCCGACCTCCCCCATACATTGCCCGCAGAATCGCCGCGCGTCACCAACAAATACGTCGCCATGCAACGACTTGATGATCCGCGGCCCGTCATCCACGCAGGCGGACCGGCGCTTCCGTCGCGAATTCGTGGAAGCGGCGACGGAGTTCGGTGGCGATCGTTCCCGGCGCGCCATTGGCGATCGGCTTGCCGTCGATCTCGACGACCGGCATGACGATCGCGGTCGCGGCCGTGAAGAAGGCCTCGCGCGCGGCGTGCGCCTCGTCGAGGCTGAAGGCGCGTTCTTCGATCCGGTATCCGGCGGCCTCGGCGACCTCGAATAGGACGGTGCGCGTGATGCCGCGCAGGATGCCGCGCTCGGCCGGGCGCGTCACGAGAACGCCGTCCGCCGTGACGATCCAGGCATTGGTCGAAGAGCCTTCCGTCACCATGCCATTCGCATCGACGAACCAGGCCTCATAGGCGCCGGCATCCCGGGCCGCCTGCTTGGCGAGCACGTTCGGCAGCAGCGAGACGGTCTTGATGTCGACGCGCTCCCAACGATTGTCGGGGACGCTGATGACTGAAACGCCCTTCTCCGCCTTCTGGTCGCCGGCGCTGCTCGGCGCCGACTTGGCGGTGACGACGATCGAAGGCGGCGTGCCTTCGGCCGGGAAGAGGTGGTTGCGCGGAGCGACGCCGCGGGTGATCTGAAGGTAGACCAGCCCCTCGCGCACGCGGTTGCGACGGATGACTTCCCGCATGACGATGCCGAGGGCGGTGAGGCTCATCGGCTGGGCGATGCGAAGCTCCTTCAGCGAGCGCTCCAGCCGCGCCATGTGCAGCTTTTCGTCGATCATCCGTCCGTTGCGGATCTCGCAGACCTCGTAGACGCCATCGGCGAACTGATAGCCGCGATCCTCGACATGGACGACGGCCTCGGCATGGCGAAGATAGAGGCCGTTCACATAGGCAAAGCGCGACATGGTGTTCCTGCGGGACGATGGGAATCAGGCGGGCGCCCCAGATCGCCGCGCCCCCGAACGGACAAATCCGG
>JAEWAD010000567.1 GCA_023391905.1 Pseudomonadota bacterium
GGCAGGTCTCCCGCATGGATCTTCGACAGGCCGTCATAGTCGCGCTCCATGCCGGTGCCGTCGCCGGCGATCGCCGTCGCCGAGACGCTGTGGCGCGAGCCGAGATAGGAGCCGGTGAAGCCGTGCGAGGTGACGAGCACGGCGCCGGACAGCGCCCAGCCGGCCGAGGTGCCGCCCGATTTCGAAACGCCGGGCACGGCGAGCAGCGCCGTCTCGGCCCGCGTCGCCCGCTCGATCAGCGTCTCGACCGACGGCACCGACGAATCGAGCAGGTCGAGTTCGGGAAAATGCCTGGCGAGGCGATCGGCCGGCGCCAGGCCGGCGAAACGGTCCTCCGGCGCCACCTTCGCCATGGCGACGGCGCGCTCGGCAAGCTCGGCCGCCGGCGACAGGCCGTTGGTCGAGACGCTGGCGTGGCGGTCGCCGACGAAGACGCGCAGCGCCAGCTCGTCGCCTTCCGAGCGCCCGGTCTCCTCGACCGCGCCGTTGCGGATGTCGATCGACAGGCCGACCCGGCGGAACGCCACGGCGTCGGCGGCGTCCGCCCCGGCCCGCTTCGCGGCCTCGACGAGCTCTGCCGCGGTTTCGACAAGGCGGGACTGATCTGGCAGGGCGGTCATGACACTTCTCCGTTCCCACCTTGTGTAGGGATCGCCGCGGCGGGCGACAACCCCGGCGACAATCCGGCGCGGCCATCCTCCACCGCCGCTGCCGGGCGAAAGCGGGTCGGGCAGGGCGCCTCGAAGGTGGCGGATGCGCGCTTGCTATGGGCCGGCTTTTGGCCCCATCGTGGCGCACCCTCCAACGCCAGACAGAGAGGCCGCATGGCGGTCGAAACCCAGGGAACCGACCTCGTCCAGCTGGTCGCGCTGCTCGGCGCCGCCGTCATCGCCGTGCCGATCTCGAAGCGGCTGGGGCTCGGCACCGTGCTCGGCTACCTCGCCGCCGGCCTCGTCATCGGCCCGTGGGGCCTCCGGCTGTTCACCGATCCGCAGGCGATCCTGCACGTCGCCGAGCTCGGCGTCGTGCTGTTCCTGTTCATCATCGGCCTGGAGATGCGGCCGTCCAGGCTCTGGAGCCTGCGCGGCGAGATCTTCGGCCTCGGCCTGGCGCAGGTCGTCGTCTGCAGCGCGCTCCTGACCGGGCTCGGCATCGTCGCCGGCTTCCCGCCGGCCGTCGCCTTCATCGCCGGCATGGGCTTCGTGCTGTCCTCCACCGCGATCGTCATGCAGATCCTGGAGGAGCGCGGCGACACGGCGACGCCGGCCGGTCAGCGCGTGATCTCGATCCTGCTGCTCGAGGACCTCGCCATCGTGCCGATGCTGGCGATCGTCGCGCTGCTCGGAACGCATGGCGCGGCCGAATCCGGTCAGTCGGCCTGGCTGTCGGTCGCCATCGCGCTCGGATCGCTGGCCGCGCTGATCGCGGCCGGACGCTGGCTGCTCAATCCGATGTTCCGCATCCTCGCCAATGTGCAGGCGCGCGAGGTGATGACGGCGGCGGCGTTGCTCGTCGTGCTCGGCGCCGCGCTCGCCATGCAGATCGGCGGCATGTCGATGGCGATGGGCGCGTTCCTCGCCGGCGTGCTGCTGTCGGAATCGAGCTTCCGCCACCAGCTCGAGGCCGACATCGAACCGTTCCGCGGCATCCTGCTCGGCCTGTTCTTCCTGAGCGTCGGCATGTCGCTCGATCTCGGTGTCATCGCGCGGCAATGGCAGATGATCGCCTTCGGCGTCGTCGCCTACATGGCGCTGAAGTCGTTCGGCATCTATGTCGTGGCGCGTCTCCTCAAGGCCGACCACGCCGAGGCGCTGACGCGCGCCGCGCTCCTGGCGCAGGGCGGCGAGTTCGCCTTCGTGCTCTACGCCGCCGCCAGCAGCATCGGCATCTTCTCGGCCGAGATCAACGCCATGCTGACGGCGACCGTGATCATCTCGATGGCGCTGACGCCGCTCTTGGTGCTGGCGCTGAAATGGGTGTTGCCGCCGCCGAAGCCGGAGGAGCTGGACGAGGATTTCGACGGCGCCGGCGGGCGCGTACTGATGATCGGCTTCGGGCGCTTCGGCCAGATCTCGGCCCAGTTCCTGCTCGCCGAGGGCGTCGACGTGACGGCGATCGATTCCGACGCCGAGATGATCCGCGCCGCCTCGCGCTTCGGCTTCAAGGTCTATTTCGGCGACGGCACCCGGCTCGACGTCCTGCGCGCCGCCGGCATCGAGCGCGCGCAGATCGTCGCCGTCTGCACCAACACGCCGGAGGTCACCGACCATATCGTCGAGCTGATCCAGTCGGAGTTCCCGTTCGTGCAACTCTATGTCCGCTCCTATGACCGGCGCCATACGCTGCGCCTGCTCAACAAGGGCGTGAACTACCAGATCCGCGAAACGCTGGAATCGGCCTTCAGCTTCGGCTCGGCCGCGCTTTCCGGGCTTGGCATCGCCGACGAGCGTGTCGCCGAGATCGAGGCCAGCCTCAGGGCGCGCGATGCCGAACGGCTGGCGAACCAGCAGCTGGGCGGCCTGCTGACGGCGGGCACCGACATCGCCAGGACGCCGACCGTGCAGCCGGAGCCGCTCACCGTGCCGAAGCGCGAGGCGCGCCCCCTCAACAAGGAGGCCGCCTCGGCGGCGTCGGACGCCGACGCCTGACGGCATGCGGAGGCGCGCGATTTAGCGCGCGCCCCTGGTTGATGAGACGGTGGTTGGTGGGTTTA
>JAEWAD010000053.1 GCA_023391905.1 Pseudomonadota bacterium
GGTCGGAATCGAACCGACACTCCTTTCGGAACCGGATTTTGAGTCCGGCGCGTCTACCAGTTCCACCACGCCCGCAACGCGCGGGTCCGAGGCCCGCGACGGCGCGACTATAATCAGGCTCGCGGCAGAAGCAACGGCCGATTGCAGGAAGTTCCCAGCCGCGACACGCCGCCACCCCATGCGCATCGGCGCCGCATCGACACGGCCGAGGTCGCCGCGCTAAAAGCAGTCGCCCCGATCAAAGCGAGATCTCCATGGTCGACCGTTCCGCCTCCCGCCTGCCGCTCGCCCTCTTCAGCTTCGTGATCGGCCTCGCGGCCATTCTCGGCGCCTGGGGCTTCCAGATCTTCGCCGGCTATGCCCCCTGCAAGCTCTGCCTCGAACAGCGCATTCCCTACTATCTCGGCCTGCCGGTCCTGCTGGTCGCCATCCTGCTGCTCGGCCTCCGCAAGTCGGAAGCCTTCGCGCGGCTTCTTCTCGTCCTCGTCGGGCTGATCTTCCTGGCCGGCCTCGGCCTCGCCATCTACCACGCCGGCGCCGAATGGCAGTTCTGGCCCGGCCCGGCCGATTGCGGCGGCGGCGTCGCGACCACCAGCAATGCCGGCGACCTGCTGGCGCAGATCGGCAAGACCCGCGTCGTCAGCTGCACGGAAGCGGCGCTGCGCGTGCTCGGGCTCTCCTTCGCCGGCTGGAACGCGCTCGTCTCGGTCGTCATCGCGCTTGCCGCCTTCTGGGCGGCCTTCCGCAAGGCCTAGGGCTCAGCCGGCGTCCTCGTCGGCCGCCGCCTCGACCAGCTGGTGCAGCACGATGCCGCTGGTCGTCGCGACGTTGAGCGAATCGACGCCGGCGGCCATCGGAATGCTTACCGTCCGCGTGCGGGCAAGCACCGCCTCGTCGAGACCGGGTCCCTCCGTCCCGAGCAGCACGGCGACGCGGCGCGGGCGCTTCAGCTCGGCCAGACGAAACGCGCCCTGCGGGCTGAGCGCGACCGCCGTGAAACCGTGCCGCGCGAGGAGATCGACGACATCCTCGCCGGGCGCGAGGCGGGCCTGCGGCAGGGTCAGCGTGTTGCCGACCGAGACGCGGATCGCCTTGCGATAGAACGGATCGCAGCAATGCGCGTCGAGCAGCACGGCATCGGCCCCGAAGGCGGCCGCGTTGCGGAAGATGCCGCCGAGATTGTCATGGTTCGAGATCCCCATCAGCACGACGACCAGCGCCCGTCCGCCAATGCCGGCGAGCAGCTGATCCGCCGACGGCGGCGGCGCGCGATGGCCGAGGGCCAGGATGCCGCGATGGATATGGAAGCCGACGATGCCGTCGAGCACGGCCTGGCTGGCGATATAGACCGGCACGTCGTCGGGCAGGAGGTCGGTGACAGGAGCGAGGCCGGCGGCGCGCTTTTCATCGATCAGCAGCGAGACCAGGCGATGGCGGGGCGACTGGACCAGCGTCTGCAGCACCACCTCGCCCTCGGCGATGAAGTGGTCGTCGCGGCCGACGAGATCGCGCTCGCGAACGTCGCGATAACCGGAAATGCGCGGATCGGCGGGATCGGTGACGGGGAGGAAAAGCGGCAAGAGCTCGACGGGGGCTGACGGATGTTTTGTTGGGTCGCGTTTTCTAGACGCGAACCGGTCCCCGCTTCGCTCGAAAACGCTCTAGGGATCCAGTTCTGTATCCCAGTAGAGATAATCGAGCCAGCTGTCGTGCAGATAGTTGGGCGGAAACTGCCGGCCGTTGTTGTGCAGGTCGGACACGCTCGGCTGGTAGGGCTTCTGCCGCGGCCACATGCGGGCATCGGCGGAGGTGAGGCTGCCCTTGCGCAGATTGCAGGGCGAGCAGGCGGCCACGACATTTTCCCACGTCGTCTGGCCGCCGCGTGCACGCGGGATGACGTGGTCGAAGGTCAGTTCCTCCCGCGACGTGCAGTACTGGCACTGGAAGCGATCGCGCAGGAAGACGTTGAAGCGCGTGAAGGCCGGATTGCGGGTCGGCGTCACATAGCTCTTCAGCGACACGACGCTGGGCAGCCGCATGCGGAAGGACGGGCTGCGGATGTCGACATCATATTCCGAGACGATGTTCACCCGGTCGAGGAAGACCGCCTTGATCGTGTCCTGCCAGGACCAGAGCGACAAGGGGTAGTAGCTCAGCGGCCGATAGTCGGCGTTGAGAACAAGGGCGGGATGTGCGCCGGGCGACACGGCTATCGTCAAGACATGGCTTCCTCTGTTGAGACGCGCCGAAACCTCGAGATTGCCGAAATAGTCTACAGGGTCTGTGTCATCCTTGTGAAGACGATGGGACGGTGACGTTTCCGTGCGCGGCGATCAGATCTCGGCTGTGGCAAAAATGCGCGCCAGGAAGCTGGCGCCGGCGGCGAGGCCCTGCGGGTCGATGCCGTGACCAAGGCCCGGCCGCTCGATCGCCGCGACGGCGAAGCCGGCGTCGCGCAGCGCCTTCTCCGTTTCCTGGAGCGCCGCGATCGGGATCACCTCGTCGAGCGCGCCATGCACCAGGAGCACCGGCGGCCGGCTCTTCACCTCGGCGGCGAGCCGCTCCGGTCCGGCGATGCGGCCGGAATAGGCGACGATACCGGCCATTTCGCGCGGCCGGCGCGGACCGACCTGCAGCGCCATCATCGTGCCCTGGCTGAAGCCGACCAGCGCCAGATCGGCATCGGTCAGGCCCTGCCGCTCCAGTTCCGCGTCGAGGAAGGCGTCGAGCTTCGGCGCGGCGGCGGAGGCGCCTTGCCAGTATTCATGCGCGTCGCGCACGGTCAGCGGGAACCACTGCCGGCCCATCGGTGCCCAGTCGCACGGATCGGGCGCGTCGGGGGCGACGAAAGCGACGTTTGGAAATGCCGGGGCCCAATGCTTGCCGATATCGATCAGGTCGTGCCCGTCGGCGCCGACGCCATGCAGCAGGACGACCAGTTTCTTGGGCTTGCCGCCGGAAAGCGGAGCGAGGCGCGGACCATCGAGCATGGAAAAATCCCAATTGCAGGCAGGCGGACGAATCTGGCGCATGCTAGCAAGGGTGGGCACTCTCCCGCCATCCCGCACGACGTCGCGCCGCCCCGCCATGCCTTCGACCTTCCGCTTTGCCCCCAGCCCGAACGGCGAACTGCATCTCGGCCACGCCTACTCGGCGCTTCTGAACGGCGACCTCGCGCGCGAGAGCGGCGGGCGACTGCTGATCCGCATCGAGGACATCGACCAGACCCGCTGCCGACCGGAATTCGAGGCGGCGATCCTCGACGACCTCGCCTGGCTCGGGCTCGACTGGGAAAGGCCGGTGCGGCGGCAATCGGAGCATTTCGACGCCTATACGGCGGCGCTCGATCGATTGAAGGCGATGGACCTCGTCTATCCGAGCTTCCTGAGCCGCGCCGAGATCAAGGCCGCGACGGCCGCTCCGGACTGGCCGCGCGATCCGGACGGGGCGCCGCTCTATCCGGCGCTCGACCGCGATCTCGATCCCGGCGAGGCGGCGCGGCGGATCGCCGGTGGCGCGCCCTTCGCCTGGCGGCTGAAGATGGACGCCGCGATCGCCCGCGCCGGATCGTTCGCCTTCAAGGAGCTGGGCCACGGTCCGAATGGCGAGACGGGGACGATCCCGGCCGATCCCGCCCGCTGGGGCGACGTCGTGCTGGCGCGCAAGGAGACGCCGACCAGCTACCATCTTTCGGTCGTCGTCGACGACGCGGACCAGGGCGTCACCCATGTCGTGCGCGGCGCGGACCTGTTTCATGCCACCGGCGTGCACCGCCTGCTGCAGACCCTGCTGGGCCTCCCCGCGCCTATCTATCGCCACCATGGCCTGATCCTCGACGCGACCGGTCGCAAGCTGTCGAAATCCGAGGGCTCGACCGGGCTGTCGGCGCTGCGTGCCGCCGGCGCGACGCCAGCGGATATCCGTCGAATGGTCGGCCTCCCGGAAGGCGGAGTTCCCTAGCCGACGCCCAGCACATAGAGCCAGATCGTCACCGTGAAGAGGCTGATCATGGTCGAGAGAGACACGGCGCTCGCCGTGCTGGCGACGCCCGCCTTGTAGTGGTTGGCGAGCAGATAGGCGTTGACGCCGCAGGGCATGGCGGCGAACACGACGCAGACACCGGCCCAGACCGGCGGCATCGGCAGGACCTGCACCAGCGCCAGCACGATCAGCGGATGCACGAGCAGCTTCAGCGTGCTGATGACCAGCGAGGCGTTGATGTCGCCGGCGAAGCCGTAGCGGCGCAGCGCCAGCCCCATCGAGATCAGCGCGCAGGGCACCGACGAGGCGGCCAGCATGCGCACGACCTCGCCCGCCGGCCCGGATGGCTGGACACTGAAGATCTGGCCGATGGCGCCGGCATAGATGCCGATCAGGATCGGGTTGCGCGCCAGCGCCTTCGCGAGGCGCATCAGCGTGGCGCGCGAAATGCCGGTTTCCGAACCTTCCGCGAACAGCGTCGCCGCTGTCGTCATCACAGGCAGGTGGATCGCGATCAGCAGGAACAGCGGCACGGCGCCTTCGCTGCCGAAGGCGTTCAGGATGACCGGCACGCCGACGAAGACGGTGTTGGACTGGCCGCTGGCGAAGCCCTGCATGACGGCCTCGACATGCGGCCGGCCGAAAATCCGCCGCGCGATCAGGAAGCCGATGCCGAACACGATGAAGGCGCCGGCGAAATAGGCGATCCAGTAGCCCCAGGGCTGGCCGCCCTCCGGCATCTTGGCCTCGGAAAGCGTCTTGAAGATCAGCACGGGCACGGCGATGCCGAACACATATTCCGACAGCCCGTCGGCGGCGCGGTCGCCGAGATGCTTGGTCCAGCCGGCGATGTAGCCGATCGTGATCATGCCGAAGATCGGCAGGACGATGAAGGCGATCTCGGCGAGACGGCCGATCATCAGCATGCGCCGCGTCCTCTCGGGACGAGCGCGAACAGGGTACGGCTGGGCATCAGGCGGGACCGGGAGATGGCGTGAAGAGGCCGGCCGACAGTAGAAATCCCGACCGGACGGGTCAACCAGGCCGACCCGGTTGCCGGACGCATTGGCGCTTGGCTGGTCGCCCTCGCGCTCTATAGTCCGGACGCCGGCCCCCGCCCGAAACACAGGGAACAGAATGAACACCCGATCGATCCTCATCACCGGCGCCTCCTCCGGCATCGGCCGCGACGCGGCGCTGACGCTGAAGGCGCGCGGATGGCGCGTCTTCGCCACGGCGCGCAAGGCGGAGGACATCGAGGCGCTGCGGCAGACCGGCCTGGAAGCCCTGTTCCTCGACTATACCGACGAGGCGTCGATCCATGCCTGCGCCGACGCCGTGCTCGCGGCGACCGGGGGCACGCTCGACGCGCTGTTCAACAATGGCGCCTATGGCCAGGTCGGCGCGGTCGAGGACCTGACGACGGCCGTGCTCCGCCGGCAATTCGAAACCAATCTGTTCGGCTGGCACACGCTGACGCTGCGGCTGCTGCCGGCCATGCGGGCGCAGGGACATGGCCGGATCGTCCAGTGCTCGTCGATCCTCGGTTTCGTCGCCGGCAAGTATCGCGGCGCCTATGTCGCCTCGAAATACGCGCTGGAGGGCCTGACCGACACGCTGCGCATCGAGCTTTCCGGCAGCGGCATCACGGTCGCCCTGATCGAGCCGGGCCCGATCGCCACCCGCTTCACCCAGAACGCCCTCGCCAATTTTCGCGAAACCGTCGACGTCGAGACGTCCGTCCATCGCGCGGACTATCAGGCGCAACTGGCCCGACTGACGGGCAGCCGACGGCCATCGCGCTTTAAGCTCGGGCCGGAGGCCGTCACGGCGGCGCTGCTGCACGCGCTCGAAAGCCCGCGGCCGCGGCTGCGCTACCGGGTGACCGTGCTGACCAAGGCGGCGGCGCTGATGACCCGCCTGCTCCCGGCGCGGTTGATGGACCGGCTGATCGCACGCAACTCTTGAGCATCCGGAACCGGGGGCTCGGCCGCACGTTCCTGTCGAAACACCATGCGGACAGGACGATCATGAGCTCCATTCCACACGATGCCGGCGCCCCGCAGCATTCCTGGCTTTCTCCGGCCTCGCTGCTGAAACTGGTCGTGAGCCTCGCCGTCTGCTTCGGCGCGGCGGCGCTCGGGTCGCTGATGACGATGCCCAGCATCCCGACCTGGTATGCCGGCCTCGAGAAGCCCTTCTTCAGCCCGCCCAACTGGATCTTCGCTCCCGTCTGGACGGTGCTCTATGCGCTGATGGCCATCGCCTTCTGGCGGGTCTGGATGCTGGGGCGCGGTTCGGCGCTTCAGGCGGCGGCACTCGCCTTCGCCATCCAGCTCATCCTCAATGTCGCCTGGTCGGGCGCGTTCTTCGGCCTGCATGCGCCCGGCCTGGCGCTGGTCGATATCGTCGCACTCATCCTCGCCATCATCGCGACGATCAGCGCCTTCGCCCGCATCGATGGCCGCGCGGCCTGGATGCTGGCGCCCTATCTGGCCTGGGTCTCGTTCGCGACGGCGCTCAACGCGGCGGTGTGGTGGCTCAATTGACCGCGCCCCCTCGCTGTGGCGAGCCGGGACGGAACGTGCCTATAACATCGGATCGTCCCGATTCCCGAAACAGAGTCCGATGAACAGCTTCTTCTACTACCTGATCCCGATCGCGCTCGGCGCCGTCGCCCTCGTGCTGCTGCTCGGCCTGTTCAACATGGTGCGCGGCGGCTCGGCGGAGCGATCGCAGAAGCTGATGCGCATGCGCGTAATGCTGCAGTTCCTGGCCATCGTCATCATGATGGCCGCCCTCTATTTCGCATCGCGCTGAGGCAAGCATGGTCGCGCTCACCCGCATCTACACCCGCACGGGAGACGACGGCACCACCGCCCTCGTCACGGGAGAGCGACGACCGAAATCGGACCTGCGCGTCGAGAGCTACGGCACGATCGACGAAACCAACGCGCATATCGGCGCGGCCCGCCTCTACGCCGACGGCAAGGTCGACGCGATGCTGGCGCGGATCCAGAACGACCTCTTCGATCTCGGCGCCGACCTGTCGACGCCGGAGGCCGGCCTCAAGCCGGGCCGCGAGGCACTGCGCATCGTCGACGCGCAGACCGACCGCCTGGAGGCGGAGATCGACGAACTGAACGCCGAGCTCAGCCCCCTGCGCTCCTTCGTGCTGCCGGGCGGCTCGCCTGCTGCCGCGCATCTGCATCTCGCCCGAACCGTCGCCCGCCGCGCGGAGCGCGTCATGGTCGAGCTCGCGGCGCGCGAGGCGGTCAACGCCTCGGCGATCCGCTACGTCAATCGCCTCTCGGATTTCCTGTTCGTGGCGGCGCGCTATGTGAATGATCGCGGCGCCACGGATGTCCTGTGGGTGCCTGGCCAGAACCGGTGAGGACGACACATGTTCGTGCCGTTCCACGACCAGAATCCCCTCCGCTACATCCGCTTCCCCTGGGTCACGCGCAGCCTCGTCGTCCTGAACTGCCTGATCTTCCTGATCTACCAGCGCGCCGGTGATGCGGACGCCGAGGCGGCGTCGGTCATGGCCTTCGGCCTCATTCCCTCGACGCTCGCCGGCATCCACATCCGCACGCCCGGCATCTTCCACGCGCCGGAATACCTGACCTTCATCACCTCGTCCTTCCTGCACGGCGACATCTGGCACCTGGCCGGGAACATGCTGTTCCTCTGGGTGTTCGGCGACAATGTCGAGGACGCCATGGGGCACTGGCGCTTCCTGCTGTTCTATTTCCTCTGCGCGATCGGCGGCGGCCTCGCCCATGTCGCCGTCGAACCGGGCTCCGACATCGCCCTGATCGGCGCCTCGGGTTCCGTCGCCGGCGTCATCGCCGCCTATCTGCTGCTGCACCCGCGGGTAAAAATCTGGATCCTGCTGCTGTTCCGTATCCCGATCCGGCTCAGGACCGTCTGGGTGCTCGGCTTCTGGATCCTGCTGCAACTCTACAATTTCGTGTTTGGCGCGCCGGGCGAAATCTCCTGGGCGGCGCATCTCGGCGGCCTCATCATGGGCACCATCCTGGTCCTGTTCCTGCGCCGGCCGGGGGTGCCGCTCCTGGCCCGGCAGGCCGACGAAGCCTTACCGGTGGACCCCGTCGTTTGAGCGATTCCAGCGTGCCGGGCTCGCGTTGACTCGGGGAGAACCCGCCGGTACGGTCCCGCGCCAAGCGCTCCGGAAATCGCTGCCGTGAAGGGATAATCACCGCGATGAAGATCCTCGTGCCCGTCAAGCGGGTGGTCGACACCAACGTCAAGATCCGCGTCAAGCCGGACGGTACCGGCGTCGACCTCGCCAACGTGAAGAAGTCGATGAACCCCTTCGACGAGATCGCCGTCGAAGAAGCGCTGCGCCTGAAGGAAGCCGGCAAGGCGACGGAAGTCGTCGTCGTGTCGATCGGCTCCGACAAGTCGGCCGAGACGCTGCGCACCGGCCTCGCCATGGGCGCCGATCGCGCCGTCCTGGTGAAGACCGATGCGGCGCGCGTCGAGCCGCTCGCCGTCGCCAAGCTGCTCAAGGCGGTCATCGCGACCGAGCAGCCCAGCCTCGTCATTCTCGGCAAGCAGGCGATCGACGACGATTCGAACCAGACCGGCCAGATGCTGGCCGCCCTGCTCGGCTGGCCGCAGGCGACCTTCGCCTCCAAGGTCGTGCTCGGCGACGGTTCGGTCGACGTCACCCGCGAGGTCGACGGCGGCCTCGAGACGCTGCGGCTGCAGCTGCCGGCCATCGTCACCACCGATCTGCGCCTGAACGAGCCGCGCTATGCCTCGCTGCCGAACATCATGAAGGCGAAGAAGAAGCCGCTCGACGAGACCAGCCCCGAAGCGCTCGGCGTCGACGCGGCGCCGCGCCTCGCCGTGCTGAAGACGGTCGAGCCGGCGGCCCGGACGGCCGGCGTCAAGCTCGGCTCGGTCGACGAGCTGGTCGCGAAGCTGAAGCAGGCGGGAGTACTCTGAGATGGCGACGCTGATCATCGCGGAACACAACGACGCGCACCTGAACGACGCGACGGCGAAGACCCTGACCGCCGCCCTGGCGCTGGGCCAGCCGGTCGACATCCTCGTCGCCGGCAAGCAGGCGAAGGCCGCGGCCGACGCGGCGGCGCAGCTTTCCGGCGTGCGCAGCGTGCTGCTCGCCGACGGCGACAGCCTGGCCGAGCGTCGCGCCGAGCCGCTCGCCGACCTCGTCCTGTCGCTCGCCGGCAAGTATGACGCGATCCTCGCGCCGGCGACCTCGACCGGCAAGAACGTCGCCCCGCGCGTCGCCGCCCTGCTCGACGTGATGCAGGTCTCCGAGATCACCAAGGTGGTCGCGCCGGACACGTTCGAACGGCCGATCTATGCCGGCAACGCCATCGAGACGGTGCAGACGAGCGACAAGACCCTCGTCGCCACCGTCCGCATCGC